>VBBH01000232.1 GCA_005888695.1 Candidatus Bathyarchaeota archaeon | reverse complement strand
CTACACAGGTACTGGGCAGTTGCCGGACTGGGTCTTTTATCCCGGCATCTTTCTAATGCTGCTAGGCATCGTTATTCGGCAGTACGCTATCGCGGTCCTAGGACGTTTCTTCTCGTTGACTGTTCGAGTCGCAGAGGATCACAAAGTCGTCGACAGAGGTCCTTACAAGCTCGTGAGACATCCAAGCTATACTGGAGTCTTAGTCACATTTCTAGGATTGGGACTTGCAGTCCAATCTTGGGCGGCAATCCTAACCCTACTGATAGTATTTACTGTCGCGTACGGTTACAGAATGCGAGTAGAAGAGAAAACTCTAATTTCGCAGCTAGGTGAAGATTACCTAAACTATATGAAAAGAACAAAACGACTCATACCATACCTGATCTAGAGGTCGATCTAGAATCATGTCAAGCAGAACTCCGCGATGTTCTTGCGGCGGAGAACTCGTTATTGTTGGCGATATCCGGGCTCCTGATGGGTGGAGAACCGGGTTCAAGCTGCAATGCAAGAATTGCAATGCTCATTGGACCTATTCTGGAGGATTCTATCATCGTGAGACGGACACATCGAAGCTCGAGGTTTCTCCGACGAATCCTAACAAGTCCTAGTCTTTAAGAAAGATCGCATTTCTGCCGAAGACGCAGAATCATGACGCAACCAGCTAGCGTCGCGAATCATAGAGATAGATCAGAAGTTCACATCTTAGGTCTCTCAGGTAGCACCCGCAAGGGATCATTCAACACAGCACTACTGCACGCTGCAAAAGATATGTTACCAGAAAACACAACCCTCGAAATACAAAATCTCTCGGGACTCCCATTATTCAGTCAGGACTTAGAACGCGACCTTACCGAGCCAATCAGAACCTTCAAACAAAAAATACGAGAAGCAGATGCGATACTCTTCGCGTCACCAGAGCACAACTACTCCGTCACAGCGGTAATGAAGAACGCGATCGAGTGGGGTAACCGGCCACCAACCGACAGAACATGGAAGGGCAAACCTGCTGGAATAATCAGCGCCTCATCCGGACCAAGAGGCGGCGTGAGATCACAAATGCATCTCAGACAGATAATGGTCGACATAGACATGTACCCGATCAATACTCCACAGTTACTCGTCGGAGACGCAGAGACAAAATTTGACAGAAACCTCAACCTGATTGATGAACAGGCGCGGAAGATACTGCGAGACTTACTCGTCAGCCTAGCAGATTGGACCCGGAGGCTTAGAGGTACGCAACAGGTTCCCGAGGTCCGTCTTAGGTAGCGGCTAAGGACGATCAGAACTATCTAGAATCTTTCAGTGTCTCGCAAGACATTGCAATATCCTGAGACGAACCGGCCTATCTCCCCTGTTACGGGATCATAGCTGTGCCGTTCCGTATTACCAATATCACGTCCGTAAATGTGTATGCTGAACGCGGCTTTGAGAGAGACGTTGTCGACCCGATGTATCCCGGAATGTCCCAGAACTGTCACGTGTCCCTTCTTGTTTGACCGTTCGTTAACCTTCTCCAGCTTGGCCTTCTTTGGGTTTGAACCATCATCAATTCTTCTGAAGAGTGTCTCTCGCTCCTCGCCCTCATACACTCCTATCAACGCCCAAGTTAGATGATCATGGATAGGCGTCGATTGTCCTGGGCGCCATACTCCGCCAATGATCGAATATGCCTCATCGTCGGGCATGTGGAGAAGGTTCATTGCAAATCGATCTTTTCGAGGCGCGAAGGCTTCAGCAGGCAGAGAACTCGTGTTCACCACTTTCTCTAGAAGGGGTTTCAGGTGCAGGAGGATTTCAGATTCCGAAACATATTTTCTGACGACAAGATCAACATCTGAACTCAGCTGCTTTAGAGAGTATTCTTCAGAACTCAGAAGGGTCCCTCAGACTGATTATCCTACGACTTAGCAGCCTGGAAGCGTCCGTTCTGGCTCGGTTCTCGCGGAGGATTCGACGGCTTTCTCCCACTGCTCGGCTTTCTTCGCAAGCTCAAGAACTAGATTCGTTTCTTCAGGAGTTAAGTGCTCCCGTCTATCGTGCTTCTCTTTGATCGACTCAAACATCGGCTCTTCTTCTCCCAGAGGAACCTCTGCCTTCTCGATCCTCCGAATAAGCCTCTCAATCGGCTCCATATCTCCGAGCTGCAACGCCATCTTCCACGCCAAACATACGAATTCTGCCTACGTCCAATATTAGCTATACCTAGGTATCACAATATTGGGAATCGATAAATCTGGACCACGTCACCGGTTGAACTGAAACGTCCACTTAGTACCCTTGTCCTAGTCCTGGACACTTCAGGAGACAACACGCCTTATGCTAACAGCGCATCAATACAATTCTTGGAAGAGAGGAACTTTGGCCAAGAATGCTGGCGGGCATTGTGGCTGCTGCACTTATCTCTCGATTCTAGATCCTGTTCTCCACTCGATAATAGCAGAACAAGGCGCAAAACTAGGAGATGGACTGCATTGCAAGTGCTGCACTTACTGGAGAGTCAAGGGCATCCATCGGGACATTTCCAAGGCAAGAAGAATAAGCCGACCAGTCAAGACAATAACCGCCTAAACTCTCAAACATCCACGACACCCCGACGCCAAGACCCTGACCCCCTGAAATCCCCTAGGAAACGCCTTGAAAACGGCTAGGGGATACGCCAATATGTCAATCCTACAAATTAGCATGGGAAGAAAAAGCATCTTTCCTTCACAGCGAACGTCAAAACAAGCCTGCCAAACCAGACCCGTCGCAGAAAAAAGGGAGCGAGATCAACACAGGTCCCAAGACACAAAGCACTAGAATCCCACTCATCCCTTCGAGGGACAGACAGGGTCCCCCTCAGTCCCCCGTTCTGCCCCCCAAAGAGACAAGCCCCCGATTACTCAGGGATCCCCGCCAGACCTCTTCCAAATGGTGTTCGGTATGCTAGCTCACACTCGGCAGATAGCTCAGATCGATCCCACCCGGCTCATAATCCACCAGCTTCCCCGCCAGAAAATCCTCGTACGCCTTGAGATCCAGCAGTCCATGACCACAATTGTTGAACACTATCACCTTCAGCTCCCCAGTCTTCTTGCACTTCTCCGCCTCATCCATCACATACTTGATCACGTGAGCCGTCTCCGGAGCAGGAATCATACCCTCCGCCCTCGCAAATGTCGTCGCTGCCTGGAACACTTCATTCTGATGATACGCCACCGACCGCACCACCTTCCTATCAATCAAATAACAGAGCGACGGTGCTTTACCATGATACCTCAAGCCGCCCGAATGAATTGGCGGAGAAAGATACTTGTGCCCTACAGTATACATTTTCAACAATGGCGTCATCTCACCGCTGTCTCCAAAATCATACCTATAGACGCCTCTCGTGGTAGACGGGACCGCCTTCGGCTCAACAGCCACAAAATCCGCGTCCAACCTCCCTTTCAGCTTGTCACCGATAAACGGGTATGCCAAGCCCGCAAAGTTCGATCCCCCGCCTATACATCCCGCAATAATATCGGGTGTAACGCCGATCGAGTCCAGTTGCTTCTTCGTCTCCAGTCCTACGATGGATTGATGCATCAAGACATGATTCAATACTGATCCTAAGCAGTATCTGGTGTCCTCATGTGTGACAGTGTCCTCCAAGGCTTCAGTGATAGCTATGCCCAATGTCCCAGGATGATTCGGGTCCTCGGCCAGTAA
>VBBH01000231.1 GCA_005888695.1 Candidatus Bathyarchaeota archaeon | reverse complement strand
CGGCAATGGTCACTGCTTCCTTGCAACTGGTGGTGAAGAGGCCGCCTTCTTACAGGGCAGCTTCTTATCCAATCCCCCGAGACTGGAATTCCACACTCCTAGCCAGAAATGGTATCAGGATCGGTTGACGTTTGAGAAGGAAGTTTTGCACGGAAAATTCTGATTATGTCAAATTAGACTTCTCAGAATGTAGCCTGCTGCGAATCCGATGACCGGCGACATCACCCAACTGATCATGATCACAGATACGCTTCGAGTATTCATGAATCTCATCTTCCTACCCAAGCCTGATCCTATGATACCAGACGAAACCGTCTCAGTAATTGCCAAAGGGACGCCGAACTGGCTTGCCAATTCCACCGCACCTGCTCCAACGAGCTGGCTGAAGAAAGCGTTCGGATATCTCAGCGTGAACATTCCTTCGGACAAACGTCGCAGGGTTCCTCGTCCGAGCGTGAAAGCGCCTAACACGCTCCCCAATCCGACCACTAGTGATGCGGCGCTAGATTGGTTGTTTGGGACACCAGCTATCAAGCCTAGTGTGTTGCTACCTAATACGTAGGCGCTGAAGAACGCTGCTAGCAACAATCCTCCTCTAAGAATTGCAAGTTTTTTCCAAGTATTCTTGGGACTATAGCGATCGTCTAAACGGATCAAGACAACGCCAAGCAACGTTGCGATGATTGGTGTTAGGAACCAGAATGCTAAGACGAGTGTAAGATATGACTTGTAGGTGAAGAGGCCTACTGCGATGCTTGTTCCAATGATCGCTCCTGTCAAAGCCTTCGACAGCGATATCGGAACCTTCGACATCTCTCCGATAGTGAAGACGATCAAAGTCGCGACTAGTATCGAGAGGACGTCCAGCACTGTCTCCTTGGGCAAGAGGACCTCTCTGACCGAGAACAGTCTAGGGCCTTCAATTGCGAGACCAAGCAGGTAGCCGATGATCGCAATTATGATGCCTGTTCGTTTTCTAACGATTCCTGTTCCTATGATCGTGCCAGAGACGGCGGAGAGATTGTTCCCTGCTACAACCATGGCAAGCAGTCCACAAAGCAAAAGGGACAGGGCGTCTGGACCGGTTAATGACATGCGTTTCTAGGCGCCCAAGGAATTCATGATGGTAACCACGAGGTCCGAAGCATCCTCGCATTCATCCAGTATATCGTCAGCTTCGATCGTGGTCTCAATATAATTATGGAAAGAGGCGTAATCCAATTTCTCCCAAGATCCGTAGATCTGATCCAGCATCTGATCCTTCACATCATCACCCGTCTCCTCGAGCCTTTCGATCTCTTGAGCAAGGCTCAATGCTTTAGTGATGTCTTTCCCTGCAATGCCGAGGAGTTCACGAAGCATACGGAGCTGTTTCAATCCAATCTGGATGAGCTCCACCTGTCCCTTTCTTATTCCATCCTCAACTTCTCTCGCTTCTCGGAGTGGATGTTTAGTCACTCTTCTCAATTGTCTTGATAGTGCGTGTGCTCCGTCGAGCACGTTATCCACTGAGTCGAGGAGTCTGTCGAATTCGTTCATCAGTAAGGCGGATATTGATCCCCGTCCAAGCTTTTCCTCGAGGGCCTGTGTTAACAAATCGCCGTCTTTTTCCAGTGCAGATATTTTCTCAGTGCAGAACGATACCTCAGTTAGACCGTTCCCGTTTCGGGGCGCAGACAGTATCTTGACCAAAAGAGTGAGAGCTTCCTCTCCGAGACCTGCGAGTTCTCCTATCCTAGTGAAGGCTTCTTCTTCTCCCGGGAGGAAGAATCTTCTTACACGTCTAACAATGCCGCTCAACTTGATTATTACTTGTCCGGTTGATTATTCACGAGATTGTCGAGAGGAGAGATGGAATCGGGTCGAGCTAGTAAAGCGTGCTGTCTCCCAAGAAACGATTGGTTTTCTACAATCGGAGTAGAAGGATTACATTTGCGATGGCAAGGTCCAGAATTGTTAATGGGATGGATCTCTTTGCAAACTTTCCAAAGCCAAGTCTCTTTCGATCCTTGTTCAGTATGCTCAGAGCGACAACGTTGGAGGCGGTCCCGATCGGTGTAGCCATTCCACCGATTCCAGCACCAAGAGCAAGAGCCCAAGCCAACGGGAGCAACGGTAGGCCAGTCGTGTGCATCACACTAACAACGGGCACAAAGACGGTGACGAGTGGAACGTTGTCGACAATCTGAGACAACAAGGCAGTGGACCAGAGCACCAAAGTTACTGCTAGCGCCGCGCTTCCGCCTGATGCCTGGACCATCTCGCCTCCGGCTGATGCGAGGAGCCCTGTCTTTTCCAGACCGGCTACGAGGAGGAAGAGCCCTCCGAAGAAAAAGAAGACTTCCCAATTGATTCGGCTGAGTACATGTTTGACCTCGGATGATCTGGAGGATTCGTAGACTAGAATGACGGAGGCTGGCAGGAGGGTTGCTAATGCTGGTGAAACATCGAGTGCTTGATGAGCTACCAGGAATGCTACTGCGAGGAGGAGGGACACGAGGCTGACTCGGAGGAGACCTGAATCCTTGACTAGGTCTCTC
>VBBH01000230.1 GCA_005888695.1 Candidatus Bathyarchaeota archaeon | reverse complement strand
TGAGGCCATTCCAGCGGTCATTAGTGGGAGTAGGATGTACATCATGATTGGATGGGCGTCCACTGATCTCGCAAGGTGGAGTCCAATCCATTCGAAGAATCCTGCCTCTCGTAAGGAGGAGGCTATGATGAACATGCCCAGCAAGACTCCTAGGGCTGTCCAGTTGATCGCTCCGATAATGTCGGTTGACTTGAGGACGCCTGTGCCGACCATGAGTGTGGCGCCAAGTATGGCGGCGGATGGCTTGTGGAATCGGTC
>VBBH01000229.1 GCA_005888695.1 Candidatus Bathyarchaeota archaeon | reverse complement strand
CAGTGATGTATCCTTTGAGAATGTCCCATTTCTCTACCTTGGCAATTTCCACAGGAGCTTCTCCCATTTGTTTTCTGAGAAGGTTACCAAACGCTTCCGAGTCTTCACCGCGTACGCGCAGAGTCAGCCATCCCTGGGTCAGAGATGATTCCCATTCGACCTCCAGCCCGGTTGCCTTTTTGGCTATGATTGTTGGGAGTAGGTTCGGGTCTCGTCTCAGAACATTTTCTGGTATCTTCTCGGCGAGAGTGCTGGATTGCCAGCCGTTTTTCAGCTGGGACAATCTTGTAACTAGATATTGTTGTGGAAGTACGAGGGCGGCTCGGCCAATTCGGCTGTGAGCTTCTGCGTCACGTCTTCCAAAACTTGTATTGTCTTGGTATTGTCATCGCTGATCAAAGACTCGTTACAGCCTCCGCATCGAAAGGCTGACTCCATCGCCTCTTCGAACGTCACTCTTCCTTTGAGGCATCCCTTGCACATGAAGAAGCTATGGGTCTTCTCGTAGTCCAATCTGGCTCGGAGCTTCTCAAGGACCTTCTTCTTTCTGCTTCGGACAAAAGCATCTAATTGGTCGGGCTGCAACTTCCAGTGGTAAATGTACCAGCCGGTCTTCTCGTCCCGGGATTTGGTGCATGTGACGAGCGCATGGTCATAGAGTTTGTAGAGAACTTTTCGGGCGGTATTCAAGCGAACGTTAGCGGTATTGGCGATGACGTCGTCCGTAGTTGTGCCGGCTTGTGTAAGAGCGCGTACAACATTGATCGCTTCCTCGCCTCCGAAGAAGCTTGCGAGACGAACCAGGTCATGGTTATCGCTGCTCTCAGACGCCATACTCTTGAGAAACCCTTCCACCCCTTATATTGGCCGTCGGCCCAATTTAATACTATTACCGGATTCCTCTTGAAGAAGGCTAATGGCTAGAATAGTCGTTCTCCGTATGGGCCATAGGATACCGCGGGACTGGCGCTTGACAACCCACGTCTGCCTCACCGCAAGGGCCATGGGCGCAGATGGGGTCGTGATAGCCGATATCGCGGATAAAGAGGTCGAGGGAAAGGTTCGGGACGTAGTGCAAAGGTTTGGAGGCGGTTTCACGATCGAGACTGGGAAGCCCTGGAAGGAGGCAATCAGGGATTGGAAAGACGCGGGTGGCACCGTGGTACATCTTACGGCATATGGATTGCAATTGCCAGCGGTTGTTGATGAAATCCGAGATACCGGGACAAATATCCTAGTGGTTATCGGAGCAGAGAAGGTGCCGGGGGAATTGTTTGGTTTAGCGGATTGGAATGTTTCTGTGACTAATCAGCCGATGAGCGAGGTCGCTGCCCTAGCGGTTTTCCTGGACTGGTTCCAGTCTCATGAAGAGTTCCGAAGGGACTATTCGAACGCTAGAATTCGAATTGTTCCCTCCAAATCTGGTAAGCATGTCGTGGAAGTGGAGCCTTAACTTCTGGCAGTTCAGGGGGTGATTGTCTGCGGCTCTTCTGGCATGGAGGGTATGGTCTTGAGCCGTCTGACTGGTCCCAGCAACACCCATACCCCTGCTAGTAGTCCGCCGAAAGCTGCTATCGTAATTGCACCCCTTAATCCATACACTACTGCAAGGACTCCGCCCAAGAACGTGCCCGCAGGTAGAGTACCCCAGACGAGCCAACGCATCGAAGCATTCATTCGACCCTGAACCTTCAGGGGCACAATCGCCTGCC
>VBBH01000228.1 GCA_005888695.1 Candidatus Bathyarchaeota archaeon | reverse complement strand
TCTCCTTGCCGTATTGGTCCCAGAGTGCTGGTCGTGTCTCGTCGAATAAGAAGCTGCTGCATATCTCGATCATTTCATCGCAGCCTAGTTTCATCTTGTTTAGGAGATTGTTGGTTAGCTCGGTTGCCTTTTTGAGGTAAAGTTTCTTTTTGAAGTTGGGTTCTTGGAAGTAAGCGACAGGTATTATGTCGTACATGAATTCACCAGTTTCGCGTCTGTGTGCACCGATTACTACTCCGTAGAGTAGATCGCCGACTCCGGCGTCGTCAATCTCTAGCGTGAACTCTATGCTCTCCTCTTATCGTCCAGTGTTATGATCCTGATTTGGAGATTGAAAAAGGTGCGTTAAGCTGTCCGATTCGGCATGGAATTCCACAATGCATCTGTCCTCTGACGGCCCCTTCATGCGCGATTAGACCTCGATGTCCTAGAGCCGACTCTCGAGGCCTACGTAGGGGTTTATATCGAAAGCCGAGAATATCGAGGTTTGATAGGTTTAGGGTCCTGATCCAGGCGATTGACTAAGGCGATCTCGGAACGGCTGGTCAAGAGCTTCCTGGACCTGTTCATTCTGGACCTGTTGAATGGTGGAGCTAAGCATGGCTACGAGGTCATGAGGGAGCTAAGGTCTCGGACGGGGACTAGAATTGGCGCTGGGACATTATATCCGCTCTTGTACGAGCTTGAAGAGCGGCAGCTAGTGACGGGGGAGTGGGTCTCTCCAACGCGCCGTAGCAGGCGGGTGTATAAGATTACGGAGAAGGGGACGAAATATCGTGAACAAGGCTTCAAAGGGATAGAATTATTGTTGAAAGGGTCATCTATCCGTCCGAATCTTTCACCCTATTGGAATGGCTAGTACTCGCTACGTGAATGAACGGCCATTGACGCGCAGGGGAGCTGAACTGGGATAGGGGATCCGATCACCGACTTTCTAGCTTTCCTAGAACAGTTGGCCGGTACGAACCCTCTTCTTGGCGTCTTCCTGGCCAGTATTATTGGTAACGTGATTCCGTTTTTCCCGATTCCCTATCTCTTCATCGTGGGCCTAGTCGCTTCTAGGAATCCAGGGATCGGACTGATCCCGATCGCGATTATTGCAGCGTCTGGAGCGGCGATTGGTAAGTTTGGGATTTATTCTGTTGGTTATGGTACTAGCGAGGTGTTGAGTGGGAGGCGGGCCAGGTTCGACTCGTTGAGGAAGCTATTGGGAGGTAGTGCTTTTCTCGCAGCGTTTATTTTTGCTGCTTCTCCCCTGCCGGATGATGTGATCTTCATCCCTCTTGGGGTGTTGAGGTATAGTCCGGTGAAGACGTTCATCTCCCTGCTTACGGGGAAGTTTGTCCTGGCTCTTGCGGTCGCGTACACTTTCCGAAACGCTAGCGGTCTTGTGAATCTGTTCATTGGTGGCAGCTTGGTTTCGGTGGTGGGATCGATTCTGGTGTTTCTTTTCATCAGTGTTTTGATTGTGAGGATTGATTGGGAGAGGGTATTAGACGAGGGGAAGGAGAAGGGATTGTTGCGGGGGTTGATGAGCGCGGTTAGGGATGCGATCAAGCCTGGGAAGAAGGATCATGGCTAACATGACGAAGTAGAGGGAATTCTTCTAATAGGCAGTTGACTATGAAGTTGGGGGACACGGCAGGTCGAGCTGTAGCTAGTTACGGTTTTCTACTCTATGATGAATAGCTGGCACTATGAATAGTTCAACCTTCCAGTTTTGTCTTCTCCACTGTTGGAGGGGATCCCCGGAATACTCGGACCCAAGGAATCCGGACGACTGGACTCTCGTTATGACCTTGCCTCTTTTTAATAATTTTGGCCCCGAAGCTGACCCAAAACCCCAATTCCCCCATTTTGCGCCCTGATTGCCAATCGGAGCTCACTTTTTCTGGCCCCCGATGTCCTCCTCGTGAATTTCCGCTATGTTTAAATGAATAATACCGTTTCCGCAAAATGCTTTTCTCGCATTTTGAGCGATTAACGGCAGATTTCCCTCATTTTGAGGCGCAGTAAAAAATAAAGTTGGAAAAAAGCGGGGGTAGATTGTAGAGTTTCGAGACGTGGAAGAGATTTTCCCAGAATTACTCGAATATGTCCACAATCGAGATGCAACTATGGCTCGTACCGTGAAGATACATTTCTCTTAACTCGAACGATTGCCGCGTCTCGCGTTCAGCCATGAAAACAATCAGGATGGCAATCATAGCAACGGCTCTACTCGCAATAATATCCATAGCACCAGCCACAATTCCACGAGCCCATGCTGACTTGGGCACAGAGATGTGGCTCAACCAAGCCTACGCCGGCACAGACCCATTCTTCAGTACGACCGTCAACGCTTACACCCCCGGCAGCACTGCCACACTCAACATTCCAGTATCATACGCAAATCCCTACGGCGGAGCTTACATCGACGTCACCGGAGCGAATCTACGAATGGACTGGAACGGCAACTATACCAACACAGGAAGCGTTTCATCTACTAATCCACTGAGGATCTACCAGAACTCGCAAGGAACGATCGTCTTGACATTCCAGGTCCCTGACACCAACACCGCATCGAACTATCGCACTCACTCAGTGACCTCGTTCACGGTAAACTATACAACTCCGGCGAGTGCTGGGACGAAACAGTTCATCGGATTCGTCTTCTCCACCTTCGCAGTCTACAACGCAGACCAAGCTAGTGGTATGTCAATAGCTCAACAGCTCGGTCTCTTGAACCCCGGATTCATCGGGGTCCCAACTCTATGCGGCGCATTCGGAACTCAAAGCTTCAAGACTGAACAAGGCAACGCATTGTGCCAGCAAGCATTACAACAAGGAAACCTAGGCCTAGCACAGTACAAGTCTGGAAACTTTGCCAATGCAAATACAAGCTTCAAATCTGCCCAAACCTACTGGAACCAAGCACTACAAGCCGAATCCTCAGACGCCGGAACACAATCAGTCGCAACAATGACTTCTGGCTGGGGAACACTTTTACTGGGCATTGGTGGAGTACTCGCCGGTGTAGGCGCGACAGTCTATGCGTTCAAGCGTCCACGCGGGCTCAGTTCAGCGGTCAGTAATCCATCAGCCTCAACGTCTGCTCTCATGCCAAGCAAATAAAGTAAAGTAGAGAGCGCCGTCTCCCTACCCTTTTCTTTTCCTGGTTATTCAGAGAGCTTTCTGGGGTATTGTCTTCTTGCCAGCGGCTTCTATCTCTCTTCTCAGCTGCGAGGCTGCGGCCGCCTTCTTCTCCTGATCCTCTTCCAGCCAGGAGATCAGCACCTGCTTATGATTTGGACAGAACCAGTATCTTATGCCGCCGACGACGATCGTTTCAGTCCCAGGATCGTCGCAGTAATAGCAAGACTTTGTTGTCATGGTTGTGGCCAGATGTGAGTAGAACGTCTACTCCCACCAGATTTCTTCCTGCTCTTGTTAGTCCTTCGCTGTCTACGATTGATCATGAGGGCTTTCCTAGGATGAGGCATTGTAGAATAGGATAAGTCACGATATCGAGGTATGTAACCTGTTGTCTCTGGAATGCAACAGAGGATTATCAAGGACCAGAAAAAAAGAAGACGGAGGCGAGGAAGAATCTCTTCATTGCCAGGGTTTCAGGCGACCCTTGAAAGTTGGACACCTTAAGTTACAAACTTAGGAGTCCTCGTCTTCTAG
>VBBH01000227.1 GCA_005888695.1 Candidatus Bathyarchaeota archaeon | reverse complement strand
AGAATCAGTGGCATCATTGACCCCTGCACAGTCCGTATTCACATCTCTGACGCTGCCCGTACTGAGAAGACTGGAGAAGGAGGGTTTTCTCGAAGCGAGTCCAATTCAGGAGCTTGCCATTCCCGCGATTTTGAAGGGTGGAAACATCCTCCTGATAGCGCCTACAGGGACCGGCAAGACCCTAGCTGCAGTTCTTCCAGTCTTGGATCAGTTCCTACAGGCCCGCTCCGAACAACCCGGAGCCTCAGCCCAAGGCATATCGATCCTGTATGTTACTCCGCTTCGGGCACTGAACCGGGACCTGCTTCGAAGGTTAGAAGCGATGGGCGAGGAGTTAGGGGTAAAGATCGAAGTAAGGCACGGAGATACTCCCCTGAGCCAGAGAGCTCGCCAAGCCCGTAGTCCCCCCGACCTCATGATTACGACTCCTGAGACTTTGCAAGCGATTCTAACCGGAAAAAGGATGCGTGAGCACCTTCGAAAAGTACGCTGGGTAATTGTGGATGAAGTCCACGAGTTGGCCACCGATGAAAGAGGAGTTCAGCTTTCGATCGCCTTAGAGAGGTTGCAGGAACTCACGGGCAAAGAGTTCCAGAGAATTGGATTGTCAGCCACGATCGGTGAGCCAGAGAGGATTGGCCAGTTCATGGCAGGGACAGGCAGGCCCGTTAGTGTCGCCCGTAGCGATGAGGTCCGAGGACTAGAAATCGATGTCAGTTCAATACATCCGAATCAGGAAGATCAGAAGGAAGCCGAGCGACTAGGACTGCCAGCATCAACAGTTGCTAGGGCCCGACGCATCCTTCGCATAATCAACGATCACAAGTCCACCCTCGTCTTTACGAATACTAGGGAACATGCGGAAGCCTTGGCGGCGCAGATCCAAGCTCTAGGCGGGGGCAGTACATTGCGCGTGCATCATGGCTCCTTGTCCCGGGAAATGCGGGAGGAGGCAGAAAACGATTTCCAGGCAGGACGATTGAAGGCATTGATCTGCACCAGCTCTCTTGAACTGGGAATCGACATTGGTAGCGTCGACTTCATTGTCCAATATACTTCGCCGAGAGAAACCACTAGGCTTGTCCAGCGAGTTGGTAGGAGCGGTCACACTCTAAGAGGAACCCCTCGGGGAACGATTCTCGCCACAAGCCCCGATGACGTGCTAGAATCTGCTGTCCTGGCGAAACGCGCCAGTGAAGGACGCTTAGAACGTCCCGTCATTCATGACAAGGCGCTCGATGTACTAGCGCATCAGATCGTCGGGATTCTGATCCAGAAGAGACAGCAATCTCTCGAGGATATGCTACAGCTGGTTAAGAGGTCGTATCCATTCCGCGACCTGGAACCAAACGAGTTGGAACGGGTCATCCTTCAACTTGAGGAGTTGCGCTTGATCCGAAGGTTCGGCAGTGGCTATAGTCCACGATCTCCACGTGCCCTACAATACTATTTCGAGAATCTTTCGGTCATAGCGGATGTTAAGCGGTACACAGTTTTCGACTTCTTCCGGAAGCGTCGCATCGGGAGCCTCGACCAAGACTTTGTCGCACGAAGATGCGCTCCAGGTGCCGAATTCATTCTTCGTGGACAAACTTGGAAGGTGATCAGCGTCGACGAGGATGATTTGAGAATGGAGGTAGAGCCTGCTCAACCCAGTCTGACTGCGATACCCGGATGGGAGGGGGATATGATACCGGTGCAGAAGGAGGTTGCACGAGAAGTTGGACAAGCAAGGAGGTGCATCGTTGAAACCGGAACAACGGACCTAGGGCTTCCGGAGTCCGAACTTGAAAGGGTGCAGAAGGCTCTCCAGCAACAGAGTCGTCAGACTAGTGTTCCATCGGATGAGTTGGTGCTAGTCGAAGGTTTCGAGAACAGTGTCATCGTCCATTCATGCCATGGCAACCTAGTCAACGAAGTGTTGGCAATGACATTGGCTGCAATCTTCGGATCTAGTCTAGGATCGAACATCGCAACTCAAGTGGATCAGTATCGTTTCGCATTGATCTTTCCCCGGCCGGTGAGTGCGTTGATGGTCTCGGAGGAGCTGAGGAGGTTAACGCCAGAGGATCTTGAGAGAACTATCAATGAGACTGTTGAAGGATCTGATTTGTTTGTTTGGAGGCATTGGCATGTGCTCAGAAGAATAGGTGCAGTCTCTAGATCGGCAGACTACAAGGCCCGGCAGGCCAGACTATTGGTTGAGGTTTTCAAGAATTCTATCGCGAATACCGAGACACGACGAGAGCTTTTCGCCGAGAAGTTGGATGTGGAAGGAGCAAAGCAAGTACTCGAGGGAATCTCGTCCGCGAAGATTCTCCTGGAATCTGTCCAAGACAAGGGTCATCCCTCGCCATTGGCGATCCCGTTATTGGACCGAATCGTACCGCATGGATTGTTGAGGCCAGCCTTCGAAGAGGCGTCCATAATCCAGCTGGTCAAGAGCCGATTGTTGGGTTCGAAGCTTCGACTGGTTTGCCTATTCAATGGCGACTGGGATAGTATTCGAGCGGTTGATGGACTGCCCGATCGGATAAAATGTCCAGTATGTCATTCGACCCTCGTCGCTGCCACGTATCAGGGAAATGATACATTACGGAAGGTCGTTGAAAAGAAGAAACGGGGAACGAAGCTTTCGACTGAGGAAGAGCATGAATGGTTCAGAGCCTCCAGATCAGCGGGACTCATCCAGAACTATGGAAAGCATGCAGCCGTCGTGTTGGCAGCACGTGGGGTCGGACCAACAACCGGAGCCCGTATCCTTAGAGCTCGGACTACTGGAGATGAAGATTTCTATCTCAACATTCTAAAAGCCGAGAGAGAATTCGAAAGGACCCGCATGTTCTGGGACTAGTCTGAAAGAGACATAAACAATTCTGTAACCATGTGTCGGATAGAAAGAATAGAAATGGATAGTTACGAAGGTCTCCTAAACAAGATCCTCACGAAGTATCCTAAGAAGACGCGGGAGGAAGTGCTCCGATTGGTAGAGAGGAGAAAGGAGGATTCTCATGGTCTTCTCTCGGATGTTGGCGCGATGAGTCTCGTGGCTCAAGCGCTCTTAGTACAACAGGATGACCTTGCCGGCCTGGGCGACCAGAAGATTAGCAATGCCCACGCCGGATTGAACGATGTGACAGTATCTGGAGAGATTGTGGATCTCTCCGAATTGCGAGAGTTTCCCCGACAGGACGGAACAACTGGCAAACTCGTTAGATTGAGACTACAAGACCTGTCGGGTAGGATCGGAGTTGCGTTGTGGGATATGAATGCAGATCAGATAATCCAGAAAGGCGCAAGAGTGGGTGCCAGGCTGAGGCTGGAGCACGGCTACACTAAGCATGGTAGGGGTGGAGAGATCGAGTTGCATCTTGGTAAC
>VBBH01000192.1 GCA_005888695.1 Candidatus Bathyarchaeota archaeon | reverse complement strand
AGATATTTGTCAGGAGCTCGATGAGCAGTACCAACCAATGGCTTCTTGCAAGTCGGACAGTACAGTCCAGTTTCCCACGTCATGCTGACACAGGCTTGAAGTCTGCTGCAAACACGACATGACACTTACCCAGAACCTGATGCAACGTCAAGTGTTCAGAACAATAATGACCAAAGCACCGCCCGCACACTAGAGCCAGGCATGCAACACTAGGACATCCAGAGTGCTGGCAGAACTGTTTCTTGAGATCCATCTTCTGAACTCATGCCTTACCTGGCTATTGGGGTAGAGAGCATACTGGATGCATTGAGAGAGTGACGGGAAACTAATTCCGGCGAATAGTTTCTCTAGGTACTCCTACATATCCACGA
The DNA here is from genome assembly GCA_005888695.1 of Candidatus Bathyarchaeota archaeon. The sequence continues at coordinate 3,448 of VBBH01000192.1, read as the reverse complement.
ATGATCTACCGCCCCTCACACACGCACCCATTATGATTACCAAACCCTACGACAGGGCCTTCGAACTCCCCCTCTCTGCCGAACAATTCGCCAGTATCAGAAACCGATACGAGTGGCTGAGGAAGACGGAGCTCTACCGTAACGGCCGCGCGAAGAAGACGTTCGAGACAAAACAATGCTTGGACAGACTAGAGCAAGAGATGTCCACTATGATCGATACAGTTCACACTATGAAAGTGAACCTCGGTTTTTCCAAAGACCCTGAGACGCAGGGAGAGACGAGGTGGAAGGAATACGGTACGAGTCTTCTCAGACTGTATCAGGCTTACGCAAAGAGGAATATCTCACTCGGCTTAAGCATCGGTCCGCGACACGATCAGAACCTGCTGGGTTACACTGTTTCTACAGAGATGTCGCACGGGAGCACAATTGAGGACTTCAAGAAAAGACTGGGCCTCTTGTTATCGCCGGACAGTGTCAAGCATGCCGTCGATCCGATTACCGTGTCCCTAGAGAGTGAAGGTGGCCAGTCACAGTTCCACCTAAACAAGGCTCAGGCTCAGGACTTCATCACCCTCGAAGACATTCCACTCGTCTTCAACTACTACAGGCAGATCGGTGACATCCTCTGCCGAGAGATACTTGGTAGAGGCCTGACAACACTTTGTGCCGTGGCCGATGGAGATGGAGAGTCCGTAATCCGACGGAACAATAGCAATGGAAGCAGAATCGTTGTCAATGATATTGAAGAGATCGGTCGGCTCATCATGGACTATGCCGTCTACAGGTTCGTTCCGGACGTTAACCATCATAGCTCGACCTGTATCTCCCGCATTCCTATCGATTTCGACCGACCCACGACAATCGAATGGAAGAGCTTTGCAGAAATCGTGAACTCCTTCGTCATATGGCTGAAGGACCAAGGATTCACTCCAAAGTTGAGGCTGACAGGTGGCCGTGGCGCTCAAGTCATACTTGACATATCCATGGACCGGATTGCACGAAATTACAAGACGATGTTTCCACGACCGTTGAAGTTTGATAGTTGGGTCAAGAAGGCGGGAGTAGCCGGGCTAATCAGTGCTCAAGCAACAGACTTTGTGAAGACGCTCGCGATTGCTTATGCTACCCATAGAAAACAGAGACTTGGACTTTCTGCTCCTGTAACAGTGGAAGTTCATGATCTTAGCCAGCGTTGGTGGAACATTCTCATCGACAGTTCACGTGCTGCAGTCGACACTGGAGTGGTGGGACTTGGCTCGATCCATCACCGGACAGGGGCCGTCTGTATGCCTGTCGCTTCGGTGCCTCCATTGTTCAACCTTGAATCCGCCATCTCAGCCTCCTATTGTCCAGACATGGAACCGGTGGAGTTTCAACGACGGTACAAGTCTCCGTGGATACAATTGATCGGCAGTCGACCATCTTTACTATTCGAGCCATCCCTTTCATCTCGTGCTAATCCCTTCAGCCTTGTCGAAGAGATGTTTGAGAAGCATGGATGGATCCCCAGCCAATATGTGCGTTTGACATCAGAACGATTCATGGAACGGTATTGCTGGAGTTAGAGGATCCGTCGGATCCTCTCCAGACCATGTTTGACTGCTTGAGTTGGTTTAGATGACGCGAGCATTCTTGGTTCGAAGCCTGAATAACTTGGCTATGCGTGGGGTGGTTTCTAGGGCTACTTTGGCTTAGATTTTACCGATTTTGACGCAAGGTTGTGGGAGATTATCTCGGCAGGACCACGTGGCTAGCTTCTCGATGTTACTAGTCAATAAATCCCTCCTCGTGACGATATACCGGCCGTCGATCACGATGAGCGATTGGAACGCTGGTGTCATTGCTGAGTTCCGCAGAAACCGTGGAAAGGTAGGCGGCCAGTTCGAGGGCGCTCCGTTGTTACTCATCAATCATACTGGTGCCCGCACCGGAAAATCCCGGACTAACCCTGTGATGTATTTCAAGGACGGTCATCGCTACCTAGTCTTCGCTTCTAAGGGAGGAGCCGATACCAATCCTGACTGGTATCACAATCTCAAGGCTCATCCTGATGTGAAGATCGAAGTTGGGACTGAGACGATCGAGGTACGTGCGGAGGAAGTTACTGGGGCCGAACGCAACCAAATCTACACGCGACAAGCCTCGCTCTACCCACAGTTCGCCCAGTACCAGCAAAAGACCAAGAGGCTCATCCCTGTGATAGCGTTCATACCGAAGACCAGACGAAAGTAGCCTAAGCATCCGTCCCTGTAACACAGTGTATTTGGGCTGTTCTACTTGTGAACCGGTCCTATGAGCAGCGCCCACTAGTCACAGTTTGAAGAGAATCCACCTCGGCGCTTCTTTATAGCCGATAGGTTGTTCAAGTTCTTGCTCGGTGCGCGGGGGTTCCCGAGACCCATCGAATAATAGTGTCGCTGCAAACCGATCTCGTGGGCGGGTATCAGGCCAAAGGGGCAGGACACTCCTCTAACTAGGATAGAGGCGTGTGCTTGACTTAAGATCCGGCTCAGGAGATATCCTGTGGCGTAGGCCTTCGTGGGTTCGAATCCCACCCCCCGCACCAAGGTTCCCTATCTGAGTCGTATCGCCCAAGCAGTGAATCGAATCTGGTGCTATTCTGCTGACGGTATTCAGTCGTCCTGATTCGGACTATCGAGAAATCTTATCCTATTTTATCAATGACGCATCAAGGAGAAGAGGATCGTCAACACAATGGCCAGAGGCATGGAGGTTCGAAAAACTGCCGGGGTGGGAGCAGTGACCCTGCTTGAGCCCAAGGTTAAAGTCGCCTCTGAAAGCGTTTTCTACGCCTTGCGCACTCGTGATGGGACTTGCGCATCGGGTTGCGGCGTTTCTCAAACCCGCGTCGCCGAGATAGTTTTCGGGATCGAAATTGTCGAATGGGACCTTTGCTCCGCTTGTCTTTCTCGGACGGGTTTCCTCGAATACTTCAACTCCCTGCCTTCGGCAACCCAACGAGAAGCGGAGGAAGTCAAGACACTCCTAGGAATTTCGAATGATTCAATCCGGAACTAATTATCTGGTTTCATATTGTGGAAACAACAATGCAAAGAACCGAGCCTTGACGTGTTATGATAAGGAAAGCTCGACAGACGATATCGATAATAGATTCTCGCTGGAGGAATAGGTGTCTGGAGCAAGCGTTGGGCTCGTTCTACCGTAGAAGATTTTTCTCGTGGCTCGTTAGGTGGTCGAACTCGAGTGTCGACTCTGGCAAGGTCTTTGCTCTCATAGGAGGGGCGTTCGGATTTGAAGAGTCAGTGGTCATTTGGGGCGATCCTTCTCGATACCTCACTAGTTCTGAGGCTGTATTCTATGTAGCATCTTTCACCATTGCGTGCTTGTTAGGGATAGTTGCTTCTCTTGTCCCGAAGATCGGAAACAGGGTCCGAGGGATAATCATCATTGGGGCGTCACTCTT
>VBBH01000191.1 GCA_005888695.1 Candidatus Bathyarchaeota archaeon | reverse complement strand
GTCGCCATAATGAACCTTGGAAAACTCGTTACAGTCGGAAGCCTAGGACAGTTGAAAGATACTTTGAAAGGGGGAGAAGTCTTGGAGGTAACAATAGGCAAGGATGGACCCAGATTGGAGGACGAGGTCCTAACACAGTTCAAGGAAGTCCACCATGTGAATCAAGTTGACAACAAGATACTTGTCTATCTCAACTTCGGACGACTAATGCTCCCGAAGATCGTCGAGGCCTTGACAAGTCAGGGGTACAAAGTCGAGAGCATCCACCTCAAGGAGGTCGCGCTCGAAGACGTCTTCCTCACATACACTGGACAACAGTTCGAGTAGAATACATGAACTGGGCTCTGGACTTCAGAGCCCTCTCCCTTCCGGGAATCTTGTTCTCCAGATGGCACGTAGAGATATCGAGGTCTTGTTCCGGACCCCGTGGATCATCATCTCCCGAGGACTAGCGTTCATCATCCAACTATTCGTCTTCGCCAGATTGATCAGTCCACTCGTAAGCTATCCGGACTTCTTCCCTTACTACGCAGTTGGAAGCATAATCTCAATGGTCGCCTCGATCTCGTTCATTATCGGTTACGATATCTTCGAAGAAGCGGAAGAGGGCGTACTGGACTACCTGCTTACACTGCCTGTCTCTAGAAGACAATTCATCGTCGGCCGTGCCCTTGGAGGAGCAATCCGAGCCCTGATTTATGTCACTCCAATGTTCGCGGTCGTCGCGATCCTAGAGGGTTTCGCTCAACCCGCCTCACTGCTGGCTTCGATGGGGTATCTGTTCCTACTGGCCTTCGGAGTGACAGGACTATCGATAACCGTAGCTGTCAGTGTGCGAAGCGCGAACAGATTCGATGTATTCCTAGCATTGATGGAATTGGCGATCGTTCGAGCTAGCACAGCCCTGTACCCGGCTTCCAAAATGCCGAGCTATGTCGCGGGCATTGCGCCGTACTCACCCGTCAGCTTTGCCAGTAACGGAGCAAGGGCGTTATTGCTTGGAAACGTCCTCGACTTACCCACGCTGGCCGGTTTGGTTGCTTTCGTCGTAGTCTTCCTCGGATTAGGCGCTGCGTTCTACTTCCGACAGCTAGAAGGCGGAGTGTACGCTTGACTGTTCTGGCCGATAATTTCAGGATTGCATCCAACATAGTCCAGCGAGATGTCAAGATCCTCTTCTCGGACAGTTTCCTAGTCGCCATAATGTTTGCCAATTTTGCTATCGACCTCTTTGTTACTGCAGCGACTTTCGGACGACTGGTCCCGCCGAGCAGCGGGATACCTGACTATTTCAAGTTCATAGCTCCGGGATCAAATTTTGTCACTTGCAGTGTTGCTGCCTTTCAGTCGGGACGTGATATCTGGAGAGAACGATACATCAAGGACCTGACAAGTTACCTGCTGAGCCTCCCTGCTTCGAGAAGGCTGTGGTCGGTCTCGCGTGTTGCAGGTGGTGTCGCGAGAAGCCTCATTGCAACTTTTCCGGGAACCTTAACCATATGCTACTTGTACGGTATTCTTCTAGACCCTCGTATCCTGGGAGCTTTCTCAATTGTTGGGTTGTTTTCCCTCGGGGTCGTCGGAATATCCATGGCCGTCTCGGCCTATGCCTCCAGCATCGAAGTCTTTGTCACTGTTCGCAGTACAGTCCAACTCTACTTTTCATTTTTCAGCACGTTGTTCTTCAGCCCGGACGTTTTCCCGTCATTCTTGAGGCCGATTGTCCTAGCGAATCCCATGACCTGGGCTGTCGAGGCCTTTAGACAGCTAAGCAAGCCAGGGGTCGGACTCGGGCCTGCATCAGTGCTCGTAGTCCCATCTCTCGCGTTTGCCGCTTTAGGAACGATAGTGTATCTGTATCACAACCAATTGTAATCTAGGGGGCCACAGTCTTTTCGGCGTCTCAGACCAAAGAATCGGCAGCTATCCGCTACCAGTTCGGCCCTCGATTGTTATTGGCGCTGCCAAATTGGGGAATGAGGAGGCAAGCACTCCGAGTGCCCTTTCGATCTGTTCCGTTTCAATAATCAGAGGAGGCAGTAGTCTGATTATGTTCCTGCCAGAGTAGAGCACTAACAGGCCCTGTCTTAGACATTCGAGAATGATCTCTTTAACCTCGAACCTTGTCTCAAAGGCTAACATTAACCCGAGACTTCTGACCTCCCGAACGACATTCGTCTCTGACGCGATCTTCTCTAATCCTTTCTTGAAGAACTCCCCCATTTCCTCGGCTCGCGAAACCAGTTTGTTTTCAACGATGTAATCTATTGTTGCCGATGCCGCAGCACAACAGAGCGGATTTCCGCCGAAAGTGCTTGAATGCTCTCCAAGCTTCAATGAGGACATCACCTCCTTGGTGGATAAGGTAGCCCCAGTTGGCAGTCCACCTGCGAGGCCTTTGGCAACGGTCATGATGTCCGGAGTAACGTTCCAATGCTCTCCTGCCCACATATTCCCGGTCCGGCCGAGTCCCGTCTGGATCTCATCGAAAATAAGTAGTGAGCCGTTTTCGTCGCAGAGCTCTCTCAGTTGAGGTAGGAAGTCATCTGGTGGGATGTGGACGCCGCTCTCGCCTTGTACTGGCTCAACAATCACCGCTCCCGTCTCATCCCCTAGCACGGACTTGACGGTATCGATTTCGCCAAACTTGGCAAAATGAACGCCGGGGACGAGAGGTTCGAATGGTTCGCGATACTTCTTGGCCCATGTTATAGAGACCGCTCCCATTGTTTTTCCATGGAAACTGCCCGTGAAAGCAATAATCTCCTTTCTACCAGTGTATTTCCTGGCGAGCTTGATGGCACACTCGTTCGCTTCGGCTCCACTGTTCGAAAGAAACGCGTGATCGAGACCTCTTGGAGAGATTCCGCTGAGCTTCTCTAGAAATTGTGACCTGACAGGATTGTAGAGTGAGGGATGGCTTGTTATCAAGCGATCCGCCTGGTCCTTGACGGCCGAGACGACTCGTGGGTTGCAGTGTCCGACTAGAGCCACACCATAGCCCGCCATACAGTCCACGTACTCCTTGCCGTCGACATCCCAGACCAACGCAGCCTGCCCTCGATCTATGACGACAGGAAGCTTCTGGTAGACCTGTTCCTACGCCCATACGAACTGCTTCAACGCAGGCCATGAGTTTCTTCTCCATACCGAATCCCACTTTTTTCATCATTGATTCAGCCTCGCCAATCTTCATCTCGCGGATCAACTTGCTCTCCATGTATACGCCTGAAACATCAGTCAAGAAGACAATTGTATCCGCCTTCAGCTCGCCTGCTACGTAGGCAGCTGCGCGATCTGAATCGACGTTTAGAAACTCGAACTCCTCACCTAGAGCGACTGGTGCGACGACTGGAATGTAACCGTCCTTGAGGATAGCGCTTAGAAGATTGCCATTGATTTTTCTGATCTGTCCTGTGAATCCACCGTCTATGATCCGCTTCCGGCCGTCTTCGACGGAGATCAATTGCTTCTTTCTTTCGGCTCTGACCAATCCACCGTCCAAGCCGGACAGTCCGAGTGCCTGAATATTTTCCCGTTCTAGCGCTGCCACCAATTCCTTGTTGTTCTTTCCACACATGACCATAGTGTAGATTTTCACAGTCTCTTCGTCGGTGTACCGGCTTCTTATTCCGCCGGGAGAAACTATGAATTTCTGCTTCTTTCCGAGTTTGTCGGCTATTTCCGTGACTTCGTCGCCGCCCCCGTGCACGAGGATCACGCTGTGTTGAGTGGATGTTCGTTTCAGATCGGCGAATAAGGACGATTCAGGTTTCTTGATTATGTCACCGCCAAGTTTTAGAGTGATAATCAAGTCTATTGTCACAATAATGTTCTTTGCCGTCGTTATTGATTAGGTTGCGTATCCTTCAAGATTGGAGGAAGGAATCTTATTCCATCGCTGAATGACCTTACTCGACTAGGGTCTCGCTTCATGAAAGAGTAATCTAGTAGTGGCTGGAGCGTGGCCCGAATCACATCTGCGTTCGCCAAAAAGAGGTAAGTGTATGGCTCGGAGCCAAAGCCAAAAACCAAAGAGTCATCGGTCCCTACCTCGACTGAAAATTCGTCGAGCGAGACTGATCGATCTGGAACATCTTGTCAGTCAACGCCGCACCATGTGGGCAGAGATCGGGATAACAGACAGGTGAGAGCTCGACCGCGCCGACCGTGAATACCGTAGCTGGGCTCGGAATGGGCTTCGCAACGGGACCTTGCTCGGTTGGATCGTCGAAGATGAAAAGAAGCAAGTAGCCGGTAGCGGCTGTTTATGGCTACAACCGATCCAGCCTAGACCCGGAATACGCACCTCCTTTCAACCGTATCTTCTCAGCATGTATACTGAACCATCCTTTCGAGGAAAGGGAGTCGCTAGCAAGATAGTTGATGAAGCGAAGGTTTGGAGCAAGAAGAAGAGATTTCCCCAATTGGTTCTCCATGCGAGTAAGATGGGCCGCGGGGTTTACAGTGGGAGAGGTTTCAAGAGATCTTGGGAAATGAGAGCCAGACTCGACAGTCGGAGATAACACAACTTCCTGTCAGTCTATCGGCTTCGTCTAATCGCTGCGATTCCTTGAATCTCGACAGTCATTCCGAACAACAGCTCGGCCTTCACCGTTGCTCTTGCAGGCTTCGGATC
>VBBH01000190.1 GCA_005888695.1 Candidatus Bathyarchaeota archaeon | reverse complement strand
TTCAGTTTCTCTTCGAATAACAAGACTGGGAAGTCCTCTCTGTTTCGTGGGAAGTGCGCCACCCGTTCCGAGAAATACTATCTCAAGGCCCGAAGGCATGTTCATATCAGCGCTTTGAGAGTACCAGTATTTCTCTTGTTAGACTTCTATGAACATAGACCCGATGATCTTCCAGTACTTTGAATCCACTATCCTCAGCCAACGCAGATACACCAGTACCTAGAGGAGAGACTACGACCGCCCTATGGTTTGTCTCCAATATTTCCCGTGCCTCTGGGAGGAAGTCCCGAAGGATTTCCTTGGTCGTCGCTTTCAAAGTTGATGCTCCAGTACCGTAGGGTGGGTCTGTCGCGATGGCTCCGACCTTCGTAATCGGAATCCTCCGGGCATCAGCTAGAATCATCCCAAACGGTAATGTTCCGAAATGGACCAGGTTCCTCCTAGCACCCCTCACCATCCTCCGTAATGCATCAACTCCCAAAACTGGGCATCCCAAGAGGCTGGCTTCGAGCAAGATGCCACCGACGCCACAGAACGGGTCCAGAAAGACTGTCTCCTCAGTTGCACAGGCCAAGTTGACCAGGCATCGGGCAAGCTTCGGAACCATAGTGCTTGGATGGAATGCAGGCCTTTTCCTTGGACGTCGACGGCCAACGCTTCCTCTGGGTCGTTTGAACGTCTGAAGGCCGAAGTGAAAGTAAGGTCCAGCGAGCATGCCTCGGAATCTCCGGATTGGATTCTCAAGATCGACACGGGCTGCAATTTGTGAGAGCATGACTCCACCGAGTTCTGCCTCAAGTTTGACCCTCGATACTTCCTTCGAGATGCCTCCATACCTTGCCACTCGGATGCTAAAGCTCTCTTGAGGCGAGATGTACCTGGTTAGATCCAAGGATCGCATCGTCTTTTTGATTTCGGCTGGTTCCGGCAAGGAATGGAATATCTCAATGCCGGCCTCTTCCACGTATCCTGCCCTCTTTGCAACGAGATCCGCGGCTGAGGCAGGCGCTTCAAGCTCGACCAGCTTGTAGTGCGTCTCACCGACACGATAGTCTACTTTGTATGCGTCCAGGATGGCCTTCGCTTCTGACAGGGGCAGCGTGGGATGCTCCCCGGACGTTACGAGAAATATCCCAGTCTTCTGCTCCATGTCAGCCTCTCTCGATCGTGGTCCCCGTACAAACTATATACGCTACTGCTTGGTTGATTCCTCAAATCGATAGAGCTGTCGCAGATTGAGGCGTTCGAAGGGCTATAGAACTAAGGGACGAAAGATCCTTCGCCGTAAGCCGCGTGATCGTGGAAAGATCGCACTAGGTCGTCTTCTCGAGATCTACAATCCTGGTGACCGGGTTCGGATCATGATCAATCCCGCAGTTCAGAAAGGAATGCCTCATCGAAGGTATCAAGGCTCCATCGGTACCGTGACTGAGAAGAGGGGACGAAGCTACGTCATGCATGTTGGCGGCGTAAACGGCAGCATTCGCACCATTATCTCGCGACCTGAGCATATTCAGCCTATGGCGGAGGCAAGTTAGGCTTTGGCGAGGAAGATAGTGCAGGAAAAGACGATTACCAACTCAGAAGCTAAACAGATCTTAGAGGAGATTCCTGAGGAGGGCTTGGGAGAGTTCCAGCGAAGGACCTTGGAGTATACTAGAAAGTTCTCGAAGCTCAAACCTGACCAAGCAGAGAAACTGGCGGAGGACTTGAACGAGAAGCTTCAGCTCGAACGTGCTGACGCGATTCAGATCGTGAATACTATGCCTCAGACAGTCGAAGAGTTGCGGGCGGTATTGACCGTGAAGGGTCGGTTCGTCACTACAGAGCAGCTTAACGGTATTCTTGCGATCATGAAACGTTATCTCTAGCAGTCCGACATTAGACCGAAATTGAATTAAGCATAATCGTACGAGTCGTACCATCGAGTAAGGCGAATTGTCTCTCCAAATCCTATCATTTCCACAGTTGTCACTATCCGCTGCTTGCATCAGAGACGGATGCTAGGAGAAGAAGGGGAAAAGGGAGAGCGCTGATTCTTTGGCGGTGCACGAAGAGGAGTACATGCACAGGAAGCACGTGTACGAAGAGCACGCGTACGTCCTTGACTATCTTCCCTATGGAAGATCCTCCGAAAAATCCCGTCATCTAGTAGTGCCGACTGCTCAGATAATGGGTGAGAGATACTTCACATTGCTTGAGGCAGAGTTGAAGGTGGGCGCGACGGTAGCCGTTCCTGAGCGGATCTATATTGGACGGGATCGGAGGGAGAAGGTGGACCGGATCATCGGCAGGATAGGATACGACCAGCTAACTGCTAATGCGAAGGCTGAGATCGTTCCGTTGATTGACGAGTTGGTCAAGGCGCAAGAGAAACGGTTCGTCGACTTCTTCAACAACTCTCAACCAGTCACGCCAAGAATGCACTCGCTGGAGCAGCTCCCCGGAATCGGGAAGAAGTCAATGTGGCTGATTGTGAACCTACGGGAGAAGAAGCCCTTCGCGAGCTATGAGGATTTTCAGAAGAGGACAGGATTGTCTGATGTTAAGAAGATCCTGAGCAAACGAGTCATGGAAGAGTTGAGCGGTGAAACCAAGTATAGACTCTTCACCCGAGTCGCCTAGATTCTCTGCCCCAAAGAATTCCTACCCTCCGTCAAAACGTCTGGGACAGAACTTCCTCAGAGACCACAACACAGCACGAAGAATTGTGGCAGCGGGAAAACTGAGTAGCGATGACATTGTTTTAGAACCAGGTCCAGGCTACGGCACGCTAACACGGCTAATCGTTGAAACAGGAGCAAGAGTCCTAGCGGTGGAGAAGGATCACCGCCTTGCGCAAGATCTTCGAGAATACTTTCTTCATCAGCCTCGGGTCTCTGTATTGGATGGAGATGTTCTAAGAATTCAGATACCAGAGTTCAACAAGATCGTAGGGACCCCTCCCTACAACATCTCTTCCAAACTGATTATTCTAATGGTAAATCGCAAAGTCGACTTAGCGAGTGTCGTTCTTCAGAAGGAGTTTGGTCAAAGGTTGCTGGCTGAGCATGGTTCTGGAGATTATGGAAGACTCTCTGTGATGAGTCAAAGAAGCTTGGATATTGAGAAAATAGCAGAAATTCCGAGGTCAGTATTCCAACCGAGACCTAAGGTAGACTCGGTGCTGCTGAGATTGAGTAGAAAGAAGGCTAGGAACGAAGCAGATCCAAAACTCTTCGAGTGGTTAGTCAGGGAATTGTTCACCCAGAGGAGGCGACTGGTCCGAGGAGCGCTCAAGCATAGCTTGAAGAAGTTTAGACCTGAACTAGTCGATGCTATTGTTCAGAGAATGGAAATTCCAGATTCTCGCGTGTTTCAACTATCGCCAGCAGAGTTTGAATCTTTAGCAAAGCATTTCGAAGATGCCTTGAACGACAACAGTATCGGCTCGGCTGAGATTAGGCAAGTAATCTCGAAGGGATAGTAGGAGTCGTAGACCGACTAAGGTTTGGACTTGCTCTAAATTGGGAAGTAAGTTCCTGGGGGATAGGAATCATAGATGGCCGAGCCGCAGGTCAGTTATTGACTTTCCGAACGGGGAACGACTGGTTTCTCATCGGTGACTGTCGCCGTAGTCGGCTCTGCTGGAGGCTTGGCTCCCTTCTTGCTTGGCTCAATAATCTCAAGCGCAAAGAGTGCCACGATTAATGCTACTACGACAAGAACTCCTGTCGGGGTTGCCATGAAGTCGCGGATATAGAGAATCGATGCTCCTAGGTAGGGTATCGGGATAGTATTCTGGTAAACGCCAACTACTTGATTGGCGGGTATTGCGTTACTTGTATACCGCCAAGGGTCGCATCCCGAGTTAGCATCTCCTTGGGTCT
>VBBH01000040.1 GCA_005888695.1 Candidatus Bathyarchaeota archaeon | reverse complement strand
TCCCCAGAGTTTATCGGACTCTACGAGAGACGAGTTCTCAACATACATCCCTCCTTGCTCCCAGCCTTTCCGGGACTGAATGCCCAGAAACAGGCACTGGATCACGGAGCCAAAGTTACCGGGTGCACTGTCCACTTCGCCAACAAAGGGGTCGACGCTGGCCCAATAATCCTGCAAACCCCAGTTTCAGTGCGGGACGATGACACCGTGGAAACACTGAGCCAGAGGATACTCAGAGAGGAGCATCGACTGTATCCAGAAGCCGTCCGCCTATTCACGGATGGAAGGTTGACAGTGAAAGAGAGGAGAGTCTTGCTGGTAGAATGACTGCCACAGTAATGGACGGAAAACTCGTGGCCGCAGAGGTGAAGCAAGAAGTCTCGGGACGGGTGAAACACTTGCAGCAACAGGGAGTTAGGCCGTGGCTATCAACGGTCTTGGTCGGCGATGATCCAGCATCTGAGACATACTTGAGAGCCAAGCACAAGGCCTGCGAGGAGGTCGGAATCAAATCCGAGAACCATCATCTTCCCAGCGACACTCCACAAGACAAACTGGAAGCATTGATCGATCGGTTGAACCACGATGATCGAGTTCATGGAATACTCGTACAGCTTCCACTCCCAAAGCACCTCAAAGAGGATCGAACGATCGGCAAGTTAGACCCAGACAAGGACGTCGACGGATTACATCCAGTGAATGTTGGAAAGCTTGCCTCAGGAACAGAGGGGCTTGTTCCCTGCACGCCCAAGGGCGTAGTGAGACTCTTAGAGCATTACAAGGTGCAGATCGCCGGCTCCAAAGCAGTCATAGTCAACCGCAGTAATTTGGTAGGTCGACCAATCGCCATGCTTCTCCTTAACCGGGACGCGACTGTCACCATATGTCACTCGAAGACGAAAGACCTTGCGAACATTACGAGGGAAGCCGACATCCTTGTGACCGCGATCGGCCGGCTTGAAGTGAGAATCGGTCCCAGCTATGTCAAACATGGATCAACCGTCGTGGATGTTGCGATTAACCGGGTGGATGGAAAACTGCGGGGCGACATCGATTTTGAACCTGTAAGCAAGATCGTCCAGTACATTACTCCGGTACCTGGTGGAGTGGGACCGATGACAGTAGCTATGCTCCTAGAGAATACTGTACAGGCAGCGGCATTACAGGCGGGTATCATACTATGACGAAGTTCATATCAGGAGCAGTTTAGAGAGATCGCGACTGGAATTTGACAAGGACGGTTAGCATATTGATGGGCTCGGAAAGCGATCGTGAGATAGCGAAAAAGGCTGAGACGGTGCTAGAGAAACTGGGCATCCCATACGAGACTCGAGTCATCTCTGCCCACAGGAGCCACAAGGAGTTGGACCGATACGTGGAGGACTCTAAGTCTGATGTTTTCATTGCGATCGCTGGCCTTGCAGCACACCTACCTGGATTCGTCTCCTCGCTCACCACCAAGCCAGTCATTGGAGTACCAGTTTCCGGGAAACTTGCCGGGCTCGAATCAGTCCTCTCAATGGTCCAGATGCCTTCAGGTGTGCCGGTAGGAACCGTTGGTGTGGACAATGGGACAAACGCAGCCTTGCTGGCAGCGGCGATACTTGCTATCTCCGATCCTGCGATTTCGAAGAGATTGCTGGAATACCGGAGCTCTGGAACGAAATGAAGGCCGAGTTAACTTCTGATCTCGATCGGGCACCGTTCAAGAGGGGCAAGGTCAAGGACATTTACGACCTTGGGAACGGCAGATTGCTCTTCCTTTTCACCGACCGCATCTCCGCCTACGACATAGTTTTGCCGACAGAGATTCCGAGGAAAGGTGAAGTCCTATGCAAACTTGCGGCCTTCTGGTTCGATCATCTCAAAGTTCCCAACCATATGGTCGAGATGACTGGAAAGAACAAGATGATGGTCCGACAGTTGAAAATGATACCCGTCGAATGCGTAGTCAGAGGATACCTCTACGGAAGCCTCTATGACCGATTATTGAAGGGGGAAGTCAAGCTCCCGATCGAACCGGTGATGGCACAAAAACTCCCTCAGCCAACATTCGACCCAACTACAAAGTCGGATGTCAAGGATGAGCCAATTACTATGGAGCAGATCTTGGATGAGGGATGGCTTAGCACTGATCAATTGGAAGAGCTCAGAGCAAAGAGTCTCAGCATCTACCGGACCATGTCGGAAAGAGCGGAGAACGCAGGATTCATTCTAGCAGATTTGAAGCTTGAATTTGGCTTTGATCAGGACGAGAATATCATACTCGGGGATTCAATAGGCCCGGACGAGTTTCGCCTTTGGCCGAAGGAGCATTATCATCCGGGGCGTGTACAGGAGAGCTATGACAAACAGCCAGTGCGAGACTGGCTGTCAAAGATTGGATACAAGAAGACTCTTGACAAGGCACGATCTGAGGGACAACAAGTCCCACCTCCTCCAAAACTATCCCCTGAACTAGTCCAAGAAATCAGCAAACGGTACATCGTAGCATACGAACGCTTGACAGGACACAAGCTCTAGAGGACAGGGGGCCAGGTTCTAGAATGCCTCGACGTAACTCCAAAAGCCAATCCAGCCAGATGACATATGCAAAGGCAGGAGTTGATGTAGAAAGGATACGTGAAGCCCACGGAATCCTTTCGAGAAAACTTGCTAGCAGTTTCAGTGCAAGGAAGGGTAGGGTCGGAGAACCTGTCTTCCCGATCGGACACTATGCTGGCCTGGTGGATCTGGGGGACAAGAGGGTCCTAGGTCTTCACGTGGACAATGTTGGCACGAAGGTCATCATCGCGGAGATGATGAAGAAGTACGACACTATTGGAATCGATTGCGTAGGAATGTGCGTTAATGATCTGATATGCACCGGCCTCGAACCATTCGGATTTCTAGACTACATAGCTACGGCGAGGCCGGACACGAAGATCATAGGAAAGCTTACTGAGGGAATAGTGGAAGGCGCGAAGCAAGCTGAAGTGGCGGTCGTGGGAGGCGAGACCGCAGTGGTTCCGGACCTTCTTTCAAATGGACATAACGGTACCGCGATCGACCTTGTGGGGATGGCGGCAGGAATCTGCTCGAAGAACAAGCTGGTTCTGGGCGACAAGGTGAGGAGTAACGACATCATTGTGGGAGTCAGCAGTTCAGGAATCCACTCGAATGGATTCACGCTAGCCAGGAAAGTTCTACTAAAGAAGCACAAGATCACTGATTGGATACCGGAACTCAGACGCAGTCTCGGCGAGGAATTGTTGGAACCTACCAGGATTTACGTCAAACCGGTCATGGATCTTCTCTCGGAAGCAGAGGTTCACGGATTGGCCCATATCACAGGCGGCGGATTCTCGAAGCTGAATAGAATTGTTTCACAGGCCGGTTTCGGAGCGGAACTCGATACTCTCCCTGACTCACCACCGATATTTCAGATCATCCAAGAAGATGGCCGGATTTCGGACCGGGAAATGTACAGGACGTTCAATATGGGCGTCGGGTTCATAGTGCTGTGTCCCAAGAGAGAAGAAGACAAAGTGATCCAGACTTTTGGGAGGTATGAGCAAGAAGCGTTCCGGGTTGGGCATGTATCCAAGAAACCTGATATTCGAGTATCCGGGACCATGGGCGAGATCAACTTACTGGGAAAAGTGTGAGATAGACATACTCCGCCAGACTTATTGGTGCGAACAATGAGACCAAGACCGGGAGACGACTTCCATGTTCGTCTGTAGCTTCAGACATGAAGAATTACCTGATGATTGTGCCGTCCCGCTAGAGGCTGGGAGTGCAAGGGCGACAGTGTGTCCAAGATGCTTGATCCTGATGGTTGTCCATCGACGTTATCATAGGATGAAAGTGGAGAGCATCATCCCTTTAATTGCAGAAGCATCCGGCTCGAGTCAAGGGACTCTAGTTCGTGAAAACTCGATTAAGCTTCGGAAGTAGGATTCATATCAAATCCGGCGAGCAGTTCGACAAGCTGGTTCATCGCGCCCACTTCCTAGAACAGGCTGGATTCGACATTGTTCTACTAGACGATCATCTCCTGTATGGCACATCCTCTGCAGTCGCCTTTGATCCGTTTTCTACGGCTGCGATGATCGCTAGCCATACCGAGAGGGTCAGGGTTGGGGTTGCAGTAACCGATCTGGTCAGACGACATCCTGCCATCTTAGCACAAGCATCCGCAACGCTCGCAGGCATTTCCAACGGTAGATTCGTACTTGGACTAGGATCTGGCGATCCGATGAACCAATTCCCGTTCGGTTTCCCAGTAGATCACAAGTTTGACAGATTCAGGGAAGGGGTAAGCGTGCTCAAAATGCTCTGGTCATCTAGTATCGATAACCCTGTAACTTACAAGGGGAGATTCCACAGTCTTACCAATGCATATCTTCAGACCGGGATGCCAGAACGGAATCGGCCACCGCTCTACTTTGCAGCGTTCGGAGATAGAATGTTGAGCTTCACTGGCGAGGAGGCAGACGGATGGATTCCGCATTGTCACACTCCAGAAACATATGGAAAGGACCTCGCTAAGATCAATGATTCGGCTAAACAAGTCGGGAGAGCATCTCTGCGAACAATCATTCCATCGTATTACACTGTGGCCTCGATGGCTAACACTCGGGAACAGGCTGATGCGGACGTTGTGGGACCGGCGAAGTTCTTCCTGGCATTAATCCCTGAAGCGCTCCGGAAAATCGACCCATCAATCCAACACCCAGGTCGTGTATGGGAGAAGAGTCCGGATCCCAGAGTACAGAGGGAAATGATCAGGAAGATAGCGTCTCTGATTCCGAGGGAGACAGCACTGAATACTGTGATTCATGGAACACCGAGTGATTGCATAGAG
>VBBH01000039.1 GCA_005888695.1 Candidatus Bathyarchaeota archaeon | reverse complement strand
TACAGTCTCAACGCTTCTCCCTCGGACAATCTCGTGTTCAATGACACTAGACTCATTCTATTGAACAAGGCTGCGGCACGTTCCGCAAGGGCACGTGCAGCAATCAGATACTTGCCTCCAAGAAGCACGCTAGAAGTGGTTGCTCCTCCTTCTCTGAGTCCAGGAATTGAAAATGCAAGTGTGCCAATCCTCATCGGCTCCTCGTAGAACAATACTAGCACAGCATTATCCATTAGAAGCATGCTGGCCTTATGCCTCACATCTCCACGTTCGATACTCGCCTCAAGCATCCACTAACGCCTGGCGAGGCAAGAATCTTCAGCTTCTAATAAGCCGGCCTAGAGGAGTAACTCAAGATATCGTGGATGGCTCATGCCAGAATACTTGGAAAGATGCTACGTGATGTAGCGGTCCTTCCCCTCTCCTTCCCCGCCTAGTTCTTCCTTCAATTCCTCGACCTCTGCACGCTTGATCTTTTCGACTTTCTTCCGCATATCTTCAACCTCTCTATCTAAGTCCTTGAGATCGAGCGGCATACGGAGGAGATCAACTAACAAGTGTATTACGGCTCTGGCTGCTTCCAGGTCCGGGTAGACCCCGGTCGTTGCACCAAGAAGTCCTGCACAGTCGAGTCCTCTTTGTCTTCCTATGCCGAGAATTACTCCCGCGGCTCCCGTCACCGCTCCTCCTTTGGCGAGCTTCGCGCCATGTTTCGTCAACTGGTCTCCAAGGAAGCTACTCCCGACGACACAGTAGACGCTTCCAACGTCCCCTTGAGACCTCGTCCCGTATCCACCCATTGTGAAAACAGTCTTGCAGTTCTGCTTCAGGACGTAGTCTAGAACTGTTGTCGCCACTTCATACTGCCCCGTCACGCTTGGTTGTGCGTCTCCGGTCAAGAAGACCAAGTTAGGCGATTTCTCAGAGAACGCGTAGAACTCGTATCTCGGCAGTGAGTACGTCCCGTCTTCGAAGATGTTTATCCCGAGATTCCCATCGGGAAAGAGTAGGTATCCAGAGTACAATTCTGCGTATTTCTTCGGATGGAGTTTTTCGATGAAATAGTCCACAGCTACCTTGCCGACATATCCAAGCCCTGGGAGTCCCTGTATCAGAACAGGATCGTGAAGATCGACTTTGGCAAGCTCCTGAATCTTTGTGTCTCCAGCCATTATCGCATAAAACTCCGAGTCGTAAGAGAATGTATTCTGGAGAATCTCGGCCGTGGCTCTTTAAATAGTTTGATTATTGACACTAGGCTCGTAATCGACATCAGTTACAATTTCTTCGGCCCATGCGGTTTCTAAGTCGTCGATCAAGTCGTTTGGATCGATCTATTTTCCAGAGAGTTTTAATAGCCTTGTCCGATTATTCCCTCCCCTCACAAAGTTGGAGTATAGAACATTGAGTTGTGCCCCATTCGTCGCTTCTCCACATGACGTAGTACGGAAAATGCTGGAAGTGGGAAAAGTTGGAAAAGATGATGTGCTTGTCGACCTCGGATCTGGGGACGGCCGAATTCTCACAACTGCCGTAAAGGATTTTGGGGCGAAGGCAGCATTCGGTTATGAAATACGCGAAGATCTGTTCAAGACTGCATCGTCCGAGATAACGCGTCAGAGCCTTGATGCGAGAGTTAAGATCTTCAACCGGGACCTCTTTCAGGCCGACTTGAAAGAGGCAACGGTCGTTACCCTCTACCTTACTACTTACGCAAATGAACGATTGAAGCCGAAGCTTAGAGCCGAGGCACATCCCAAAACAAGGATCGTGAGCCACGATTTCATGATAAACGGATGGAAACCCGCTCGTAAAGAGAACTATAACGAGCACACGATCTACGTCTATTCTGTCCCAGAATCCTACATGTGAACGTAGCCGGATTCTTCATAATCCGGTGACAACCGAACAGCCCCCAGTTCAACAACTGAGGGAATATCCTGAACCTTCGTCTCCAGACTCATCTTTCTGCCTCTCACGCTGAGCAAGCGAGAAACCCCCAGCAGCATTTCATCCGATCCAATCAGCCCGGTGAGGATTCCTCTCAATGGTCGAACAGTCGAAATATCCACTGGTCCCGGATGGTTGAAGGGTCTAACTGACAATTCGTCCAGTCTCAACTCTCTTCGTCGTGATCCATCGAGGAATTTCTTGTAGCCTGCCTCCCTAGCTCTTTTTCTCTCCTCACGACTCCGTGCTCGCGCACACTCAGATGGTCCGAGTTTGAGGACTGTATGGTTTTGAGCGTCGAGGATCGGATCCAGTTTCGCATCGTTTCCAAGGCCTAAGACTATGTCCGGCCTAAGTTTCTCCAAGAGCTGGAGTTTGTAGCTGAAACCCTCTGATCCATCTATCCATCCATCAGTATTGACAATGAGAACCTCTGACTCTGGCAGGTGCGACCTGACCATGATAGATCCCCGAGAGACCTTTTCCGGAACAACTCCTGGACTCGTGTCCCCGATAAAGAAGCACGCTTCCGGTGTAAGGTCTTGAAGGCTGTAGACAATGTCTGTCAGAGAAGCCCCGCTGACGGTCGTCGGTGGTCCAATGTCAGCCTGGCCGATGTCAGCATCGATCACCGTCACAGTCATATTATTGGAATGGCAAACGTTCGCAAGATAAGTTGAAAGGCTTGACTTACCAGAGTCCACATCTCCGAGGACAACTATGGTACCTTGCGCTTGGCGGACAATCTGACCCGCTTCAATCCATGACCCAGGTATCGTTGAACCCTGAATCTCTTTAGTCACCGAGCCTTCGCCTGTCTTTACCTCCAAGGATGCGCCTGTGAGGGATTCGACTGGAACTCTTCGTTCACCCTTGACAAGCACCCAGCGATTTCTAACGAGCAATCCACCAAAGCAACTTGCTTCACCATCAATCAGACGGATTGCTGCTGGACCATCGATGATTAGTGTCCTGCCTGGTGGTAGCTTGAAAGCGGGCAACATTTTTTGCGTTGATCCCTAGTGTCATTAAAGTGATTGTCAATACCGGACGAGAGGCCTAGTATACAGGAGGCGAAGCCAATGACGCAGAACATGCCCCGTTTCGACACCCTGAGCACAGGCGCTGAGAGCCTCGATCATCTGCTTCAGGGTGGTTTCCCCTCCAAGCAACTTAGTTTCATCTACGGCAAAGCAAACGCTGGGAAGACGATAGTGGCAATGAGCACTGCGATCCAGGCGGCGAAGAAGGGTGGACGAGTCTTCTACATCGACGCTGATAGATCTTTCTCGACTCAAAGACTTCCGGTTGAACATGATTTACTGGAACGCATCTTTTTGTTCCAACCGGAGGTTCTCAGGGAGCAAGCAAGGATAGTCGAGAACATGGAGAATCTTCTTGGCGACCAGCACTCTCTGATCGTGATCGATTCCGTGACAACACTGTACCGGGTCGATTCCGTGGGCCCTCGAGAAGCGTTGATCCACAACAGAGAGTTGAATCGTCAACTAGCCTATCTTGCAGATCTAGCTGCAAGATACGATGTTACTGTACTTCTCACCGGACAGGTGCATAGTCATCCTGAGGGAGGTTTCTGGACCACGGAGCCTGTTGCGGACCGGACGCTTCAACACTGGGCCAAGCTAATCTTGAGGCTCCGACAGACTAAGGAAAGGGATGTTCGAGAGGCTAAGCTTGAGAAAATCCATGGACGGGACATGGAAGACGGACCACGCGCTTTCTTCGGTATCGATGAGACCGGCATAAGGGACGCACAGGCCTAGCCTTTTAACTAGGCTAACGCCACCATCGTTTTTCCGTCATCGCAGCACGGAGCGTTTCCGCGGAGGGATTAGCACCATTCAATCATACGATTGGGTTACAGCCGCATTACTTTTCATCGGTCCATCATATGTGGCGAACGCGGCTCCTCTAATATTCGGAAGGGGAACTCCGATCGATGGGGGACGTAACTTTGCTGATGGACGACCAATTCTCGGCTCTCACAAAACGTTCAGGGGTCTCTTTGCGGGAATCTTCGCCGGGACAATCTTCGGGATTGCCGAGTATCCCTTTGGTACTCAGATGCCGATAGCGGGATTCCTCATGGGAGTCGGGGCGGTACTCGGAGACTTGCTGGGCGCGTTTCTCAAGAGAAGGCTAGGCATCAAGCCTGGTGGCCCACTGCTGATAATCGACCAGCTGGACTTCGTCTTCGGTGCGCTGGTCTTCAGCTCGCTAGTATTCCCTCTGTCTTGGGGATCTGTCCTCTTGGTTGTTTTTGTGACTCCACCGATACACTTGGGAACTAACTATGGTGCCTACCTTCTTGGACTGAAGAAGACCTACTGGTAGAAGTCTAGAGCGCTTGGAACCCGCTCTTTAGATCAGCCAAGAGGTCATCGACATCTTCTATTCCGACGGACACCCTAACCAGTCCGTCACCGATTCCACGTTCAAGTCTCACGTTTCTTGGAACTGATGCGTGTGTCATGCTGGCGGGGTGCTCGATCAGTGACTCAACTCCTCCTAGACTCTCGGCGACGGTAAACACTCTGAGTCTCTTGAGAAATCTCTTGCAGGCGTCAAAGCCACCCTTCAAATCGAAGCTGATCATTCCCCCGTGTCCTCTCATCTGGCGCTTGATTATGTTCCTCTCTTCATCATTACCAAGCCCGGGATAGTATACGCGTTCTACTCTAGACTCCTCTTGTAGGAAGCTGACTATTCTAGCGGCGTTGGCGTCATGTCTTTCCATGCGCACAGCGAGCGTTTTTACTCCTCGCAATATGAGCCAACAATCCATAGGCCCAGGAACGGGACCGACAGCGTTTTGTAAGAATTTCAGCCTCTCCTGGATTTTCCGATCAGAAGTCACTGTTGCTCCTCCGATGAGATCGCTGTGCCCACCAAGATATTTCGTCGTACTGTGGACCACAATATCCGCTGCGTGATCTAATGGATTTTGTAAGTAGGGGCTCATGAAAGTGTTGTCAACAACTAGCATCGCCTTGACACGTGCTGCTACTCTTGCTGTTTTCTTAATGTCGATAATTTTCATCAGAGGGTTCGTCGGCGTCTCTATCCAGATCAAACGTGTATTCTTGCGAACAGCAGATTCAACCTTCGCCGGGTTCCTTGCGTCAACGTAACTGAAGGATAATCCGTAGTTGCTGAGAACTTGCTGGAACAAGCGGTACGTCCCGCCATAGACATCATCAGCAGCTATGACGTGATCCCCCTTACTCAGAAGCATCAGAATCGTGGTTGTCGCCGCCATGCCAGAACTGAAGGCCAAGCCGTAACGTCCATTCTCAAGAGCAGCCAAGTTCTCTTCCAAAGCCGTACGCGTTGGATTTGCTGTGCGAGAATACACGTAGGGGCCTTCCCGCCCAGGCTCTGGCTGAGCATAAGTGGAGGTCTGATAGATCGGGATTGTCACAGAGCCTGTTGCCTTGTCCGGTTCCTGACCCGCATGAATGGCTTTTGTTGCGAATCTCAACTCGAAACTACTCCTACTGAGGCATCAAGGGACATTCGTCTGGATTTAACTTTGGAGGAAATTAGGACCGTAGTACGTCGCCTTTTCACCTAGTTCCTCTTCAATTTGCAGTAATCTGTTGTACTTGGCGGTCCTTTCTCCTCTTGCTGGGGCCCCGGTCTTGATCTGACCTGTTGCTAGTCCAACTGCAAGATCCGCGATCGAGGTATCCTCCGTTTCCCCTGATCGATGACTCATTACCAATCCATAATTCGCCTTCCGCGCCAGGTCAATCGCCTCTAGGGTCTCGGTCAGTGTCCCGGCCTGGTTCACCTTCACCAACAAGGCATTCGCCGCTCCCGCATCAATCCCTTTTCGCAGCCGACTCGCGTTAGTAACAAACAGGTCGTCTCCAACTATCTGCGCTTTCCCCGCCAACTTTTCTGTTATTCTTGCAAAGTTTTCAAAATCATCGTCTTGGAACGGATCCTCGATCGATCTTAATCCGTATGACTTGACTAGATCCTCGTACAACTCAAAGAGCTTCTCCGTACTGATCTTTCCTCCATCGACCATGTAGGCCCGACTCTTCTCATCGTAGAAGCTTCCCGAAGCAGCGTCGATCCCAAGAAGAACTTCTTTCCCGCTAGCGTAACCGGATTCTCGGACGGCAGCATCTACTGAGTCTATGGCGACCCGGATATTTTTCAGTGATGGTGCGTAGCCACCCTCATCGCCCACATTCACCGCGCTCTTACCATACTTCTCAACGAGCATCTTCCCCAACATGTGGTAGATTTCAGAACCGGCTTGCACGGCTCCTCGAAAATTCTTGAAGCCGCTCGGGAGTATCATGAATTCCTGAAAGGAAATTTCGTTTCCCGCGTGTTTTCCTCCGTTGAGTATGTTCATCATCGGCATCGGGAGCAGTGGACTCCTCCCAATTGTCAGGAGATAATTGTAGAAGGGCTTCTTGTTAGTATCTGCCGCCGCCTTTGCGACTGCGATTGAGACAGCCAATAATGCGTTGGCTCCCAACCGATCCTTCCTCTCTGTCCCGTCCAGAGACAACAGAGTCCGATCAATCCCCGACTGGTTCCGAGCGTCCAATCCTATTACGGAGGGTCCGATGATTTTAGTCACGTTTCCAACCGCGGTGCGTACCCCCAAGCCTCCATACCGTTTATCCCTCGTATCCCTGAGTTCATGGGCTTCGAATCGGCCCTTGGACGCACCGGAAGGGACGGAAAATCGTCCGAATCCGCGCTTCGTGTAGACGTCCGCTTGGACGGTCGGGTTACCTCTAGAATCGAGTACTTCCCGTGCCTGGATTCTATCTATGATGAAATCGCTTGCTTCTGTCAAAGCCTCTATGCCTTCTTTCTGGCGGAGTGTAAAAAGCGGTATAAGAGCCTCGGTTATTTCATCTAAGTTCGTGCCGGGATGGCTGAGCGGTTAAAGCGACGGCCTCGAGATCTCATACGGTTTGATGGCCAGAAACATGACAGCCGTTGGGCCTTGTGCCCGCGTGGGTTCGAATCC
>VBBH01000038.1 GCA_005888695.1 Candidatus Bathyarchaeota archaeon | reverse complement strand
CACCTTGGCTCATAACAGCTACAACCTTGGGCATCTGGCTCCAGGATTATACAGCTTCACCTTGTACCTCTGCCAGGTAGTAATCGGATGGGGGACAACAGGGACGACAGATACTAACATCAGCACGGACTGCAGCAACACGAGCACAATATTCTTCGTGGTGCCTGGGAACCCTACTCCACAACCAGTTCCTCAACCGCGCGAATGGTACATGTTCTTTGGTCCATTAGCAATATTCATAGTCACTGTCCTCCGATTTCTAGGAATACCAATACCCTGAGCTTGGCTCAAGCGAGCCAGATTTTTCACAAGACAAGACATTTCATGACGTTAATCTTTTCTCGATTTTCTGGGCCAGTTTTTGATAGGCCTCTCCAGCCCAAGTCCCTCGTCGATTATCATGTACCAAGACCGTTATTTTTCCGCTTGATGGTAGGTAGGTGACTTCAACAGTTCCCATTCCTTTCTTGAGCCCTGTTATGTGCCAGTGCAAATTATCTCCCGAAGTCTTGTATCGTCGGACTAGTCGTCCCATCGGCCTCACTTTTGCGTCTTCTAGCTGAGCCCAGGTACTCATCAATGCTCCCAAGTCGCGTTTTGTCATGGGGGTCGAAAGGACAATCTCACGCTTCTTCACGAACGGTCACGATTTCCTGCCTCTATTTATCGAAAGGTAGGCCACGCAATATTCGTTCATTGTATGCTTCTAACGCAAAGGTAGGGAGCAGAAGTCATTGTGTCAGTTTCTTGGTCGCTTCCTTCCAATCTTTGATCTCGAAGCCATGCATTGTAAGGAACTGAATCGACTCCTTGTTGTTGGGATTTAGTGTAGTGTACAGGAGAGGAATGTCATGAGTGTTCGCGTACTCGATCACGGTTGACATCAGCTTGGTTCCAATGCCTTTCCTTCTACTCGCGGGCTAAACTGCTATGTATTCAAGCCAGAGTTCTCTCTTCGCAGTGTGGACAAAGGAGGTTGGCTGAGTGAGGATGAAGCCTACAAGTTTGCGACGTATCTCTGCCACTTAGCTGGCTCGGGCTCTAAGGTAGTGATTGAAGTATTCTGGAGTAATCCATAGCTGAATCGTGTCCTCCTCGCCTGTTTCTTTCAGATATCGAAGGTATTCCTCCACGACGATTCTCTCTATTTTCTTGACCGCCCTGTAATCCCTTGCGGCCAACTTTCGTACTCTGACCATTCAACTTATCCCATAATCAATTGTCTACATCGCGCCCCAACTACTTAACAAAAGATAGATTTCTTGCAGGAAGGTTTTGGAAGGTCGAATGATCGTTGGCAACAAGATGTTATCCAGAATAGGTGAATGTCTTCTTCAGGATGATCTCGAACATTCGGCTCTCGTCATCTTCTAAAGAGTAATGGGTTAACGATCTTCGAATACAGCTCAACGAATAGGCGGTTTGTGTCAGGCGTAGTAGGACAAGTCAACCGTTGTCTGGACGTTCTTACTTGAAAATGTTGAGAACGTGTTTGAGTAGACCAAGTAGTATGTGCCTGCACTAGGGAGATTGGTAGTTATCGAGCCTACAATTTCTTGGCCGCTGTTGAAGTACGCGCTAGCTTGGTGGCCGTTCTGCCAATTGACGAAGTTCGTCTGGTCCAAGATCAGGACTTGAATGTCGTTCCCGCTCCCACCAGAAGCAGTGAAGGATCCGCTCACAGCTATGCTAGTTGCCCCTGAAGGCAAGGTGAAAGGATAGTAGTTGTAACCTCCGGAGGAGACCGTGATCAAGCCATTGACGATATTACCTGTGTGTTGGACCGGAAAAATATGAGTTGAAGAGCTTGATGATTGACTGTTGAGTGCTACAAAACCTAGAATCAGAATGCCACCGATGATAGCTGCGACCACGACCGCGACGACTACGACGATAATTATTCCCGTGTCCGACCTTCGTTGGGGCATGTCGGGATAGCTTGCACCAGGGGAACTGCTGATCAATATGGACTACGGGCAATCAATACTAACTATTGACATAACTAAAGGCATTTGGGTTCATTGGGTATCTTAGGGATTAATTCGGAATAACGTGTATGGCAATCTCTGACCGTTCGCGCCCGTGAGTGTTCAGTGAATAGAACACTCTGTTCGAGACCATGGTCTTATGCACAGCATGTTACGTATAGTTCCCCTATGAGAGTTATAGCCGGTCATACTGGACTCTCCGTCACCCTTCTCCTCCTCACAATAACAAGCCTAGTCGCAGTCTCGATGCACACCCCACCCTTCGGTCCAACCGCCTCGGGGGTCCCTCACGCGATGACACCCTTTGCTACCTATGCCCAGCTGCATCAATGGATACTATCGGTAGCGTGTAATGGATCCATTGTGAAGAGCTTCTACAATCCGAATGGGAATCCAGCTCCTATGCCAGGCCCTCTCGTGACTGGTGTTCCTGGAACATTCTCGGTTACTTCGGCGTCCAGCGGCTCCGTAAGCCTGGTTCCCAATCATTCCGAGACCAATGTCCAGGTTGCTGGTGTTGATGAGCTGGACATGGTCAAGACTGATGGCACCTACCTCTACACGGTGACGAACAATACGGTCGCTATCGTCCTCGCCTACCCGTCAACTGATGCGAGGCTCTTAGCCCGTGTCACTGTGAACGGCTCTATACAGGGTATCTTCCTCGACGGCAACAAATTGGCGATTGTTACTGAGAAATACCCGTACTATCCCTACCTAATGGGCGCAAGTATGGGCGTGGTCCGACCCCAGCCCTCGATTGTAGCCATGGGAATCTCCAGCCCGGTATATTGGGGATATGCGAGGACTTCTTCCCTCTGGATCTTCGACGTCTCAAATCATTCCAGCCCAACCTTGACAACAAGTCTAACAGTGAACGGGACGCTTGCGGGTGCACGCCTCATAGGCGATTACGCTTACTTGGTTGCGACGCAGCCCGTTGACTGCTACGGTCCGATTATTCTTCCAGAGAATGTTGTGAACGATCATGCCGTCCAGATTGCTCCACTTGACGTCTATCACTCGGACATTGCTGACTATGGTCACAGCTTCACAAGCGTGGTTGGAATCGACATTTCCCAATCCAATCCTACCCCATCAAGCAGGGTATTCCTCCTCGGGACCAGCAGCACAATCTATGTCTCGCTAAACCAGATCTACCTGACACAACCGGTCTGGAACATTTACGAACAGACGGCAGTTCACAGGATTAGTATTGACGGTGCTAGCATCAACTACGAGGCGACCGGGACGGTTACTGGTCACGTGCTGAACCAGTTTTCGATGGACGAGTATAATGGCTACTTCAGGATCGCAACCAACGATTATGGATATGCCCGACCCTTGGCTGTAGCTTCGGGATCACAGCCAACGACTTACGTGCAACCGGTCCAGCACACCAACCTCTACGTTCTCGACGGTAGTCTGCACATTGTTGGAATGCTTGAGGGCTTGTCTCCTGGTGAATCCTTCTACGCCGCCCGTTTCAGTGGAGATAGAGCATACTTGGTTACTTTCCAGCGAGTGGACCCCTTGTTCGTCATCGGATT
>VBBH01000037.1 GCA_005888695.1 Candidatus Bathyarchaeota archaeon | reverse complement strand
ACATACTCTGCGGAGCCCTTCCAAAGCTCCCCTCTTAATTCCTAGACGAGAAGGATCTCGGACTAGATGGACCGCCAGTCGAGCTAGGCTCAATCGTTCCTTGTTCAGCGGTAGGCTCCCGTGGCATGTTTCGATTATCCGGTCTACCAGATTCCGCCGGGCCAAGACTCCCAGAACAAACCCAAGGGCTTCCCTCTTTCCGGCTAGAGTTGGGTTCCCTCGTGAGACAAATGCTAAGCCACCTCGTTCACTCCAACCTTCCTCGACTAGGATCAATGTTCTCCAGGCCAAAAAAATGCTTGAAGCGATGATCGAACCTGGCATCCTTGGAAGCCTATCAAAGACTCTGGAGGATCGATTTAAGATCGAAACGCCGGGCTTTGTCTCAGTACCCGGATTCGATTTTTCTCGAACCGGGAAATCAGGTTAATTACTGAACACCTTTCTCCCTCAGGCAGATTCATGTCCAGCTTGGACCAGTACATGGTCAGTGTCGCTCCACGAGTCGAGCCTGCACCAGAGCAATCGCGACCACAACAGTCGTCCACCGCCCCATTGTTACAATTTCATCCAAGCGTGCCCATGAACCTTGAAGACTCGTTCCTCGTCGGAGCCGGATATGATGGCCAGAGACGCGCCGCCTATCTAAAATTGTACGAACCTAAGACGCATAAGATACACTTCTGGTACGACAATACCAAGCACACCTCATACTGCCTCTCCAAGGAACCAATCAAAAGGCTGGAGAAGATCAAGGAGCTAGTCCAACACTACGGATTCCTTCGCTTCGAAGAATCAAAAAAATACGATGCCCTCGAAGAGAAAGAAATCCCGGTCACTATCATCTATGCCCGCGACCCATTATCAATCGGAGGAAGGACGAATTCCATACGGGAAATCAAAGGCGTTAACGCTTACGAGGCAGACATCCACTATGTTCTGAACTACTTTTACGACCGACATCTCGACCCTGGAATGACATATTCGATAAGACAAGGAAAACTCGAACAAGGACGACAGCTCGAGACAACCCAGCTCGGCGAAAAACTCGCGGAAGGCAACGAGGAATACCAGAGGCTAATGTCTCGATGGCTACGCCTCCTAGAATACCCAGTGCCCTCTTACAAACGGATCTCCTTAGACATCGAGGTTGAATCACCTATCGAGACCAGGGTTCCAGACCCAAACATTGCAGACGACCGAGTAATTTGCGCCACTCTTCTTCCAAACGACCGAGAAGGTCGAATCCTCATTTTGAGAAGACCGAAGGAGGTTGAAGAGCTGGAAACCAACGTCCGAGCACCTGGCACTGCAGAGATTGAATGGTATGACCGCGAAGAGGATCTACTTGGTGAAATCTTCAGGTCGATGTACGAATATCCGGTTTTTATCACATTCAATGGAGACGACTTCGACTTCAGATATCTCTACAACCGGGCAGTCAAACTCGGCTTCCCAAAGGAACATATTCCCATCGAACTCTCACGCGAAACCACTGGACTAGTCTATGGGATACATTTCGACCTCTACCGCTTTTTCGGGATAAAAGCCATCCAAGTCTACGCTTTTGGCAGCAAATATCGAGAGATCAGCCTCGACCACATATCCGAAATGATCCTAGATCGTGGAAAGATCCCACTAGAAGGACACGTCACCGGACTATCATACACAGACCTCGCCGCATACTGTTACAACGACGCAGAGCTGGTCCTCGATCTAACAAGATGGGATCAGGAGGTCATCCTCAAGATCGTAACTGCGCTATCAAGGATCAACTGCGTGCCCCCTGAAGATCTCTCGCGACAAGGGGTGATGGCATGGGTGAAAAGTATGATGTACAAGGAACACCGAGACCGAGGCTACATCATCCCCAGACCAGAAGACATTCGAAAGGTCAAGGGCGAGACAAGCACCACGGCGATCATCCGTGGAAAGAAGTACAAAGGAGGCATGGTAGTCGACCCTGTCCCAGGCGTCCACTTCAACGTCGCCGTCATGGACTTCGCCTCACTGTATCCATCCATCATGAAGTACTGGAACCTTGGGTATGAAACAATCAGGTGCAAGCACACCGAGGACAAGACTAATCGTGTGCCCGACACCGATCACTGGGTATGTAAACAGAGACACGCAATGGAAAGCCTACTCGTTGGATCATTGCGCGATATTCGAGTCAAATGGTACAAGCCAAAGTCGAAAGATACGAACCTCGCACCAGCATCCAGAGCATGGTACAACATCGTCCAGAACGCCCTCAAAGTCGTACTCAACGCCAGCTATGGCGTCTTCGGCGCCGAACGATTCGCCCTCTACTGCCCACCAGTAGCCGAATCCACAGCCGCCATAGGACGATATGACGTCACTAGAACGATAGAAGAAGCCAAACGACTCGAAATCGAAGTCGTATACGGAGACACAGATTCGATATTCCTAAAGACACCAAACAAAGAAAAAATCGGGGAACTCATCCAATGGTCCAAAAAAGAACTTGGAATGGAACTTGAGTCCGATAAAGTCTACCGGTTCGTGGCACTGAGCCAGCGAAAAAAGAACTACCTTGGAGTGCAACCAGACGGACGCGTCGACATAAAGGGACTAACCGGAAAGAAGCGACACATACCCAGATTCCTCCACACAGCCTTTACCCAACTGGTCGAGATCCTGAGTCAAGTACAGAGCCCGGAAGATTTTGAAGAGGCAAGAAAGAAGATCCGTACCCTCGTCATGAACCTATACAGCAAGCTTCACAATCACGAGTATTCACTAGAAGAGTTAGCATTCAATATGATGATGGGCAAGGCGGTCTCAGCCTACACGAAAACAACTCCACAACACATCAAGGCTGCAAAGCAGTTGCGAGAAAAAGGGATCGAGGTTAGAGCGGGTGACCTTGTAAGCTTCGTAAAAACAAAAGGCGGCGTAAAGCCAGTT
>VBBH01000036.1 GCA_005888695.1 Candidatus Bathyarchaeota archaeon | reverse complement strand
TCTATTACAAACAGCACTATTCCAAAAAGCAACCTCATCAACTTCGGTAATTGGTACACTGTGTCATTTCAGATAGTAGGCCAGGGAACAACGAAATATCGTTGTACACAGACCTGTAGCAATGAACATCCGCAAATGAACGGTGACCTCAGAGCGGGCTGTGGCGGATAGATTGTGCAACTCCAGCAATACGAAGTTGTAATCCAGAGTGTTGCTCAACGGGCGAGAAACTACTACGAACTAACAAAGCCCAAGATCGTCTCTTTACTAGTGTTCACCGCGCTCTCAGCCACATTCGTTGCCACGAGAGTTCTTCGCCTCCCGTTCTCCCCGGTCCAATGGATCTTGGCCGGGATCGCGATTACTGCGGGATGTGCGGGATGCGATGTTCTAACTAGTTACATTGATCGTGACATTGACGCAGTGATGCTGCGCACACGTCATCGTCCACTACCCTCTGGTCGAATCATTGCAAGAAACGGGCTCCTCTTTGGACTAACACTTGTCACGATCTCACTGGCGCTTTCAGCGGCATTCAACATTCTCTCATTTGTGTGGATGGCCCTAGGCGTTATTGACAATGTTGTTGTCTACAGTATGCTCTTGAAGAGAAGGACCTGGCTGAACATATTGCTCGGTGGCTTCAGCGGTGGACTTCCTGTCATGTTCGGGTGGTCCGTGGTCACAACAGGGCCGGTGGGCAGTTTCAGTTTGCTTGCAGTTGCCATGGCAGGCCTCGTCTTCCTATGGATACCAGTCCACATATGGTTTCTCGCAGTGTCCTATCGAACCGATTACGAAAGGGTGGGAGTGCCGATGCTGCCAGTAGTAATCGGAAAAGAATCAGCGTTGCGAGTGATAATGCTCGCATCAATCATTCTATTCCCCTTCTCAATTGCAGTCTGGTCTCTGGGACGGTTCAGCCTCGTCTATGGAGCAATTGCTTTAGCAACAGGGATCGCCAATCTTGTCGGAAGTGCCGTCGTACTGTATCGTCCGACCGAGACCAACGCATGGAGAATGTTCAAACTCTCCAGTCCCTATCTGTTTCTTCTATTCCTTGGAATGATAGTCGACGCGGCCCTACACTGATTCTATCTAGGCGAGCAAGTGGAAGATCTTGTCCATGTTGCTGGGCATCTGACACATTATCACGTCCGAAATCCGCTCCGTTCCAATCAGTCGGAGCATCAGATGGAACACAAACCCGTGGCCCATAAACCGGTCCGAGACCACCCGCATTATCCGACTGTTCTCCATCTCCGTGCCCATCTGTTCCTTCCAGGCATCCTCATAACTCGACAAGGGCACCTTGCTCTCGAAATATCGAACCGCTGCTTCCCCAGCCAATCTTCCAGTTATGAGGGCCGTGGGAATGCCGCCGCCGTTCGTTGGCATAACCATTCCTGCAGCGTCTCCCACTGCCATTACTCTGTCGGTGTAAGTTCGTTTCAATGGTCCGTCGACGGGCAGACTGTCTGCGACCATGGACGCTCTCTCACCGCCTCTCAGGCGATTGGATGCGACTTTGTTCTTCTCAATGAATCCTACGAGGAGGTCTCGTATCGTCCATTCCCTCTTCACATAGGGTTCTCGAATCCCGATTCCAACGTTCGCGCTTTTCTCACCTTTCGGAATAATCCATCCATAGCCACCAGGTGAGTATCTCGGGTCCATGTACAGCTCCGCGACATCCTGCTCTACTTCGAGATCTGTCATGAGATATTGCATGTTCGTCGCTACCGAGTACGGATTCGCATATTCCTTCTCTGGCAATCCGGCTGCGGCTGCAGTCTCGCTCGGAAATCCATCCGATGCAATGATAAGATCACTGGTCACGATTTTTTCAGGCGATGGTCCAACACCGTTCTTGTCGGGATAATAGTGAACTTGAATGCCAACATCAACCTCAGCCCCGTAACTTCTTGCAACATCTGCCAGGTGGCTTTCGAAGATGTGCCTGTCGAGTATGAACGAGTTGAACGGGAACTCGAAAACTTTCCCTCTGGGACTGACAACTCGTATCTTACTGCACTTGTTATCCGCCGCATTAGAGGGAACGTCCAACACGTCGAGATCTTTCACTCGGGGAAGTAGTTTGGCCATCTCGTCCTTGTATGGGAAGAATTCGCCACATCTTACAGGTTTTCCAAGGACCTTTTTCTTCTCGAAAACTTTGACCTTCAACCCTTTTTGAGCCATATGCACGGCAGCGGCAAGACCCCCGGGACCACCGCCGACAACGATAACATCGTAATTGGAACCGGTCATGACGCTCACCCTTTCAACTGCCAATTCCGTACATTCGATTTATGCGTTTGTCCCATTGGCAATCGTAGCTCTTGAGAATGGTTTTATAATCGAACACTTTCTCTTGACGGAAATTCCAAATCGGCAAACGATCGGTGTGAGACTGTAACATTGGTTCTCCTTGAGTTCATAATCGGAGTTTCGCTAGTCTCGCTTTCGGTGGCGGGTCTTTTGGTCAGGTGGATAATGAAGCGGGACACCGGCAATGAGAAGATGAGAGAGATCGCTGACGCCATCCGTCTTGGGGCAGAGGCGTATCTTCGCCGTCAGTATCGAACCATAAGTATTATCGCGATTGTCTTTGCGGCCGTGTTCGCTTTTGTCATTCGCGACTCGTCCAACCCGCTCCTGGGTCCCCAGACTGCTCTCGGGTTCATCGTTGGAGCCGCTTGTTCAAGCTTGGCTGGATATATTGCAATGTACATTTCGGTACGGTCGAACGTTAGGACAGCTCAAGCATCCACGGCCGGTCTCAATCCTGCGTTGCAAGTGGCTTTCCGAGGTGGAATGGTCTTCGGCCTCGCAGTTGTCTCCATGAGCCTTCTTGGAATCTCTGGATTGTACCTTCTCTTCACTACCGTATTCGGTAAGAGCCCGGACGTTGCGCCATCCCTTATTGTAGGATTTGCTTTCGGCGCAAGTTTTGCGGCGCTCTTCGCTCAACTCGGAGGAGGGATTTACACTAAAGCGGCCGA
Organism: Candidatus Bathyarchaeota archaeon; assembly: GCA_005888695.1. Next base: position 306 of record VBBH01000036.1, on the reverse strand, counting down.
CGTGAGTGCAGATCTCGTGGGCAAGGTCGAGGAAGGAATACCAGAAGATGACCCTAGAAACCCAGCTGTTGTTGCTGATCTCGTTGGGGATAATGTGGGTGACATTGCCGGGAGGGGTGCGGATCTTTTCGAGTCGATCACGGGCGAGAACATAGGGGCAATGATCCTAGGTGCTGGCCTCTCGACCTTTGCTGCCACAATAGCAGGCTACGACGTGGTAAGTTGGGTGTTGTTCCCTCTCGTCGCGAGAGCATTTGGCCTCTTGGCAGCCATAGTTGGAATGTTCTTCGTTTCCGCCCGCGGTAA
>VBBH01000035.1 GCA_005888695.1 Candidatus Bathyarchaeota archaeon | reverse complement strand
CCTGTAAGAGAGATTAGCAACGCGGCACAATCGGGCCCTGCACCCGGAGTCATCCAGGGCTTAGCCGTGGGCATGGAGTCCACCGGCTTATTTGTAATAGTAATTGTGGGAGCCTTGATCATCGCATACGTCCTCGGAGGTGGCGTCGATGCTCTCAAGGACCCACTCGCAAGCACATCAAGCCCGCGCGCCATAGCACTTGGAATCTATGGAACAGCCACCGCAGCTATGGGAATGCTCTCGGTTACACCCATGATACTTGCAATGGACGGTTTCGGACCAATCACTGATAATGCAGCCGGCATCGTGGAAATGTCGGGCATGCCGAAGGAACAGAGAGATGTGGCCGACCTCATGGACTCAGCAGGGAACACGACAAAAGCCTTGACCAAAGGCTACGGCGTCGCCTCTGCCGCGTTGTCGTCTTTCCTCCTGTTCTCTGCATTTCTCGAAGTATTGGCCAAGCACAAGGGGCTGCTATTCGCAAGTGGCCAGGCCGTCAATCTTGCTCGACCGACCGTCTTCGTCGGTGGACTGATCGGCGCGATGCTCGTTTTCTTATTCAGCTCGTTAGCAATCCGGGCGGTCGGAAAGACTGCTGCTGAAATGATACAAGAGGTCAGGAGACAATTCCGAGAGATTCCAGGGATAATGGCAGGGACAGCCAAACCTGACTATGCCCGCTGTGTCGACATTTCAACGAGATCGGCACTGAGAAACATGATCGCTCCCAGTCTGCTCGTTGTCCTTACGCCCATAATTGTCGGACTCGTTCTTGGGCCCGAGGCGATTGGCGCACTCCTCATGATAGGAACCGTCGCCGGTATCCTGCTAGCATTGTTCATGAACAATGGCGGTGGAGCTATGGACAACGCCAAGAAG
>VBBH01000034.1 GCA_005888695.1 Candidatus Bathyarchaeota archaeon | reverse complement strand
GTCATTTACCTGGACACATACAAGAGGACCAAGTCTTCTTTCACTATGGGCCTCGTACTGTTCGGAGCCTTCTTCGTCATGTTGAACTTGGCGATAATCGTGTTCTGGTTGTTTCTATTCCAGAACGTGGCCTCCGCAGCATCCTTCGTAGACCAAGCTTCGTCCTACATGCTAGTCGTGAATCTCGGTGAAACACTGGCACTTGCAAACCTGCTTCGTGTGACCTGGAAATAGCGGACGCTGCCCGGACGGTCCAACTCCCGGGCACGAGAAACGATGGAAGAGTTTTGGCCAAGGAACAGAGTTTGGAACAGATTCCGGATCAATCTGTGGATATATGTGGGCCCAATTCCGGAAAGATTTGGAACAACTGTTAAGAACAAACTCACGACGTGAATGAAAAATCGATTGTTATTGAAGATGGAGAAGAAGGCAAAACCTGTCACGAGTGAAGAGGCATCGACCAAAATTTCCCGGAGAGATTTTATCAAGTTTGGCGTCGGAGCCGCAGCAGTAACCGCCAGCGCCGCTGCATTTATGGGGAAATTACCTCTGTCGCTGGAGCAACCCAAGTCGCAACCAGCTGCTCCACGCAATAGTTCCGAACCTATTGTCGCAACGGTTAGAGGTGATCAGGTTACAGTGATGAATGGACAGGATTCGATTAAGGTTAAGGATCCCGTACTTGCCGCACTCATTGCCGGAAGACTCGGAGTAGGGAATTAGAAAAAATGACGTCGCATAGGGAAGCCCCGAAAATATCTAAGGACCCAGTTGCCGACAACACTGATTTGTATGCATTCGTCAGTCCAGACTCTCCTGATACTGTAACAATACTCGCGAATTACATACCGCTAGAGGAGCCTGCTGGCGGCCCCAACTTCAACACATTCGGGGACGATGTATTGTACGAAATAATGGTTGATAACAACGGCGATGGAATCGAAGATGTAACCTACCAGTTTACGTTCTCGACTAAGATTGGGAACCCTGATACTTTTCTCTATAACACCGGCCAGATAAAATCCCTGGACGACCCGGCCTGGAATATGAAGCAGATCTACAGAATCACAAGAGTTCAGGGAGCTAGACGAAAAGGCAAATCAACACTTCTCGCCAAGGACCTGCCCACTCCACCGGTGAATATTGGGCCTAGATCGACTCCGGGTTATCCGGACCTGGCGAATTCTGCGGTGAAGACGCTTGACGATGGCTCTAAAGTGTTCGCTGGCCAAAGGGACGAGGCCTTCTTTGTCGACCTAGGATCGATCTTCGATTTGGCCACACTCAGACCGTTCGAAAACCTTCACCTCATACCAACACCGAAAGCAGCCGGAGTTGACACCACAAAGGGATTCAGCGTTCACACCATCGCTTTGCAGGTGCCGAAGAGACTTCTTAGTCGCAACGGTTCTAATCCCGATGACTCATCTAGCAAGGACTCTGTGGTTGGAATATGGGCGTCGGCTAGTCGGAGGAAGGCCGCGATCCTGCACAGTCATGAGGACGATGACGACGAGGAAGACGCATCTTCCTATGGATTTCAGACTGGACCTTTCACCCAGGTGTCACGGCTTGGAATGCCTCTGATAAATGAAGTGATAATTCCTCTAGGAAAGAAGGACGTTTGGAACACAGTGCATCCCCGCTTCGATTCCCAGTTCCTCCAGTACTACCAGTCCCCAGAACTTCAGAAACTCCTTCCTGTGCTCTACCCAGGCGTCTTTCCAAACCTGGCAGGATATAGCAAGGCTCGAGCGGACCTGGTCGCTATTCTGCTTACTGGGGTACCTTCCGGCGTCGTCCCGGGGTTCCAGAACTTCACAGGAACCGTACAGGCAGACTATCTACGGCTGAACATGGCGATCCCACCAAGGACCAACGAACCAAGTCCTTTGGGACTCTTAGGGGGAGATGTGGCCGGGTTCCCGAATGGGCGTAGGGTGGCAGATGATGTCATTGATATTGAATTGCGCGTAGTCGCTGGCGCGACAATCCCATTAGTGGACCCAAGTTTTACAGCGGACGGCGCAGCCGGGCTCTTGGCGGACGGTGTTGACTCTAACCCTATCCAAGCGCCTAACAATAGCTCGTTCCTATCCACCTTTCCATACCTTCCTCACCCAACCCCTGGATACGAGCATTTCCACGACTAGCAACTGATCACTCGTAGACCGCCTTCTCTTTTTTGGCGGCTGTCCGGAATCTCCAGTATCGCCTTCGCTAAGACTGCGAATCGGTTTCTGTCTTTGACTCTCCCCGTAACCCACGGGGGAGACTCCTTGTTATTTTCTCTAGGTGACAATCGAGCCGATGGGCTGACCGCCCGCACTGAGGCGGCTTAATAACCGACAAAAGATCTCACGGAGTTAGATGATGAGTTTCCGCACAAAACCGTGATCGGAGCGCTGTTTCAGCCGGCGCAGTGAAGAACGACACGGGCGGGCTGATCAACGCCTGGCTTTGAAACCGGATTGCTGATGACCTAGGCAGAGGCTCCGGTTTCCCTGGCAATCCTAACCCTGTGAGGAGAGGACAAGCTTAGACGGCCTTGCGGTCGAGAACGCCTTTCCGACGGCCATGATTTTCCGCGAGCCTGAAAGCACCTAGTCCGACCGCTAGGAACACGATCCCGCCTAGAAGACAAAGTCCTAGGTCTGACAAGTACAGAGAGATCGAACCGTATAGAGGCGGAGTAAGCAAGGCTTGTCTCGACGCTCTGATGAAATTAGTGAATGGTAGGATATTGGCAAAGTCACGCAATGGTGCGGGTAGGATCGAGGTAGGAAAGAGAGCTTCAGAGAATATCATCAGGACTCCTGAGATGTATGTTGGCAAGGCCCATTCGAACTTCGTTGAATAAATAGAGTAGGCACCGAGGAGGAAGCCGAGCCCCATCGAAGCGAAAATATTGACAACGAGGGCGAGAACAAACAGTGGGACAGTAACGAATGTAATGTTGAATGGAATTTGATTCGCGGGGAATAAGGCCCCCGCAACAAAGAATCCCACAGTTAGAGCGATGATCGAAGTTGTTGCTGATGTTATGAAAGAAGCGATTGTACGGCCGGCAAGATATGGGGTGGCTGACTTTGGTGAAATGTAGACAGATTGGAAGACATAGGTCCATTTTCCTTCCGC
>VBBH01000033.1 GCA_005888695.1 Candidatus Bathyarchaeota archaeon | reverse complement strand
GTGTGGATACTGGATGTGGCGATGTGGCATAACTCGAACGTCTCCCCCCAGAACTCAAGACCAAGCGTTGACACTCAATTAGCAAACCGTTTGGCAGTGAGTGCGAGAGTCTTCCCGCTCATTGTGCACGTTGTCGGGTACTTACTTCTGTACAGGGTAGTTGGGGCCAAGGTCTACACAAGTTATCCTGACTCTCTAGCAATCAATGCTACGTCGGATCAGAACGGCGATGCGGTTTTCAGCCAAGTCCCGCTTGGAAATTATAGTATCCGAGTAGTCGCCCCAAGAGGTCTCCAATCTACAGTCCACTCGCAGATAACAGACGCCACAAACCTGACAGTTCGAGTGTTCGGCCTACCCGAGCTCTTGATCATCCTAATTGTCCCGGTTACCGCAGCGGTCATCATAGTAGTGGTGGCTGTTCGAAAGGAGAGGGCTAGAAAGAAAATGTGGGAGTTAATGACTTTGCCTTCTCCGACCCCGCTTTCATATCCTCCATCGCCTTCCAGTAGAACCCAAGTATGATCTAATGTCTCTGCGAGTTTTTCCGGAGTGTCTTCTGTGGGAAGTCTTATAGTCGGCTGAGAAAAACCGCCCTCTTAACGAGTACAGTTTTAGCCATGCCGCTCAAGATCGGGATCATCGGTGTAGGCTACGCGGGCTTCGACAGTATGACTCCGGGCCTCTCCACTCGGGAGTTGATGTTCGAGGCAGCAAGCCGGGCCTATGAAGACGCGGGCATTAATCCTCGAAAGGACGTCCAGAGCTTCATCTGCTGTACAGAAGACTTCTGGGAAGGCATCAGTATCACAGACGAGTACATGCCAGACCAACTGGGCGCGGTACTCCGACCATTATGCACGGTAAGCTCCGACGGACTAGTAGGAGTAGCAACAGCATGCATGCACATCGAGTCAGGATTAGCGGATGTAGCGGTTGTCGAGTCTCACAGCAAAATGTCGGATGTGGTCAATCCATCCGAGATTGTCAATCTAGGATTCGACCCGACTTATACACGGCATTTGGACGTGGACCCCAACTTTGTTGCGGGACTGGAAATGTCCCGATTCCTCAAAGAGACCAAGACGAAGAGAGAGTCATGTGCCACGGTGGCGGTGAAGAATCGTAAGAATGCATTGTTGAATCCAAGAGGCGTCTACGGAGCGAACCTGACGAAGGAGGAAGTATTGAACAGCCATAATGGTATGGCTCCGTTGTCAGAGTTGGAGATTAGCACGCCATCCGATGCTAGCATCGTCCTCGTCCTAGCGTCGGCCGAGAAGGCTCGTAAGTTTGCGAAGAGTAGGACTGTTTGGATTAATGGGATCGGATGGAGCTCCGATACTCCATGGATTGAGGACCGCGATCTTTCAAGGGCTGCGTATGCGGAGCAGTCGGCGTCGAGAGCCTATAAGATGGCAGGGGTCCGGAGCCCGGCGAACTACTTTGATCTTGCCGAGGTTGACGATACCTACGCGTTCAAAGAGTTGCAGCATCTTGAAGCCTTGAAACTAGCCCCGAAGGGGAAGGCAGGACGAATGGTAGACGCGGGAAGTTTCGATCAGGACGGACGATTGCCAGTCAACACTTCCGGTGGCTCATTGGGAGTTGGACACTTGATCGAGGCGACGGGTTTGCACAAGATGCTTGAGGCGGTGCTACAACTGCGCGGCGAGGCGGGACGATTACAGATTCCGAAGGCAAGGAAAGCTCTAGTACAGAGCTGGCGCGGAATACCCACAGGATCTGGCGCAGTCGCCGTTCTAGGAGTGAACTGAGAGTGGTTGGAACCAGGATGAAGCGCCGCGTTGCAATAGTCGGCGCTGGTATGACTCTCTTCCGTAGAAGAATGCTGGAGACGGGAAAGGAACTGAGCTTCGAAGCGACCAAGATGGCATTAGACAGTGCCGGCTTAACATTGAATGATGTTGACTCGGTAGTCTCTGGATCCGCACCTGATGCGTTCGATGGAGTGCACATGAAAGGAGAGTACTTGCTGGACGGCATGGGCGCGATCGGGAAGCCCTATCAACGGGTCTATGTTGGCGGCGGGACGGGAGTGTTCACACCAGCCGCCGGCTGGTGGAATGTAGCATCCGGATTCTCTGATATCTGCTTGTGTGTGGCGGAGGAGAAGATGAGCCCATTACATCCACATCCACAATATGCCTTCTGGAGTATTTTCGACCAGATACTCGAACGTCCGCTGGGCGTAACGCTTCTCTGGATATTCTCCTTGGAGATGCGGCGTTACATGCACAAGTACGGCATCAAAGAGGAAGAGATTGCGACCGTGGCGGTGAAGAACAAAGGGAATGCCATAGACCACCCCTGTTCGCAGCTAGCGTCCAAGATTACAGTTGATGATGTCATGAACTCCGAGCCTATCTGTTGGCCTGTGAAACGGTTGGACGTGAGTCCGCCGAGTGACGGAGCGGCGACGGTGATATTGGCCTCGGAGAAAGTTGCGAAGAAACTAACTGATCAACCGGTTTGGCTGGATGGAATCGGCTGGACCTTGGATAGTACGCACTGGACGAACAGAGACCTGGCCTACCCCGAGTATGTCGAAAAGGCTGCTAGGATGGCGTACAAGATGGCCGGCATAAAGAATCCACGAAAGGAGATCGATATCGCCGAGGTCTACGATCCCTTCGACTACAAAGAACTTCATCACATGGAAGGATTACAATTGGCGGGCAAGGGCGAGGCGGCAAAGATGGCAGTGGAAGGCATCACCCAGAGAGATGGTGAGCTACCTGTATGTCCTTCTGGAGGATTGCTCGGGGTCGGGAATCCGATAGCAGCAGCGGGAATGATGAAGATTTGTGAAATATTCTGGCAGTTGAGAGGCGAAGCAGGGAAGCGACAGGTCAAGAAGGATGCGCGGACAGGATTGGCCCAGGCATGGGGCGACCTAATGCAAGTTGGGACTGTCTGTGTAATGAGATCATAGGAGACGGGAAAAATGTCGAACAAGATAGTATCCTATCCTGGCCGGGAAATAACGACTGAGGAAATCCGGAAGGGCAAAGTGCTAGAATCAATCCAGAAGGTCGAACCCCGCTACAATTGGGCAGCAGGAGTCGCTATCAGCAGGTTCCTCATCGAGTTGAAGAATGGAAAGATCATTGGAAGAAAATGCATGCAATGCAAGAGAATACTGGTCCCCCCGAGGATGTACTGTGAACAATGCTACCGCCCAACAGATGAGTGGGTTGAAGTGAAAGATACAGGCACGATCAACACCTATTCAGTCTCACATGTAGCTGCGGACGCGAGCCGGTTGAAGGAGCTACTAGTCGTCGCAGTGGTCGATATTGACGGAGCCAGCCCGGGAATGGGAATACTTCACCATCTCGGTGAAGTCGAGCCCGACCCTGTCAAGATCCATATTGGAATGAAGGTCAAAGCCGTCTGGAAGCCCAAAGAAGAAAGACAAGGCGCCATCACAGACATCAAATATTTCAGACCATTAAGAGGGGAGAACTGAGAGACTATGCCGATACTAGAGAAGATAGTCAAGTCGGAAGATGCGAAGCACTGGGCAGACAGCATTCCACTGGAATTTCACTATACTGCCGTCGTGGCTGGTGAAGAATTCCTTCGAGAGCTGAAGGACAACGGACGTCTGATCGCGTCCAAGTGTCCGAGATGCAAGAATAGCTACGTCCCAGCCCGGATGTACTGTGCAACCTGTTTCATAGAGACGAAGGACCGACACAACATCACATCACAAGGCGAAGTCTACAGTTTCGCAG
>VBBH01000032.1 GCA_005888695.1 Candidatus Bathyarchaeota archaeon | reverse complement strand
CCATTCCTTGGACTGAGAATTCCTTTCCTGACTTATGAATCGACAGGGGGCAGAACTAGCTATCAACGGTTCCAGTCTGGGTTGAGAAGGATTCCTAGGCTTGGTAAGAGGTATAGTCCGAGGCCGATCGTTAACCCTATCGTGCCAATTATCTTGCCTGGCGTGGATTATTCTGCGGAGAGCCTTGTAACTTCTTCCTCATTGAAGGGTGAGGATCTTCCGGACAAGGGCATGCTGGGCTGGCAGCACCTTGACGCTTACGCGGATTATTGTATGGACGTTATGGCGTTGGGTAGAGAGGCCTATGCTTCTCTGATCGATGCTTGGTATTATGGGAATGATTCAGATGCTTATTTTGGGGGATTGGAAACGATTGCTGAGGAGATGCTTCATCATATCTCGGACGAGATCGCCGGGCCTAGGTATGGGGAGAGGGCGGTCGAGCGGGAGCATTACTGGATGAAGAGTTATGGGGAGTTTCCTGAGAAGATTGACATTGCTTTGCTACGGCTGAAGGATGAATATCTGGGACGGATGAAAGAAAAGTTCACGTGAGCCTGGAGGGGAGTTCAGTTTGGAGAACAGCCTGTTCTGGTCTGTGGCTCTAAATAAGACGCGGACGCAATATAGTATAATCGGGTTTGCGAGCTAGCCTCGGACAGCCCTCTATAGGGTCAACTCTCGTCGCGTTTGTACTCGTCATTAGCCTTGCATTTACATCGTTTCTGACCGGAAGCTCCCTCGTTTCATTCTCTCCCTTTCCGTGGTCTCCTGACGCTTGGAACCATCCAAACGTCCAGCTCAGGTGCGGGACAGGACTGTCCCTCGCGAATCATCACTGTGTTTCGAGCTGTCCCAACGGCTTCTCTCCCGTAAAGTTCGACTTGGGTCTCGCTCCGATCTGCATGTCTCCGGAGAATCGGCCTGTGTCGGTGTATGATCTTGCCGGATTGCCAGTCTCGTCGAATAATGGAATCTCGGTATACTTGGTAATCTCGAATGTACCATTGACTAAGGTCGCTATTAGCTCAGCAGATTATGGTACGATTGTTTGGCTTCAGATCTCTTACGTAACACTGGATACGATTGTCACGGCCGGGAAGATACCTGATGTTCGGACGGAAATTGCGACGGTCGGAGACTTTGTCGCCGGAACATTCTTGATTCTGACGATTGGCTCGACTAGTGTTCAGGGGAACATTACTAATCCGTACCCGTTGTGCTGCTTCTTTCACCCGAAGACGATCCAAATTGGAGACGATATTGGAATCCACTGTGCTGGTCAATCCGAAATAGTCGAAGGCATTGATTTCAGAGATCAGGTTGTAAGATTTAGAGCAACACAGACGACAAGGACGACCGCTGGTTGTCCGATTTGCCTTTCAGGCGATACTGTGATCGATACTCCAGTAGGCCAGGTTAACGTGAAAACCGTCGAGGTAGGGACTCTGGTCTGGACCTTGGACAGGTCCGGGAATCGAGTGGTGGGAACAACTCTGGAGGTCAGACGAGCCCTGGTGCCTCCTCTCGACATGATTGTTCATGTCGTTTTGTGGGATGGAAGACAATTGTACGCTTCGATAGGTCACCCGACGACTGATGGCAGAACGATAGGTCAGCTCAAGACTGGAGACTCGCTCGATCATTCGATCGTGAAGACTGCTGAACTCGTCCTTTACGGTCAAGCCTATACCTATGACTTGTTGCCGAGCGGTGGTACTGGATTTTACTGGGCTAATGGAATCCTATTGGGAAGTACGATTCCATTGTCCGATGGGTAGTTGAGACTGGAGTGGTACGTTACTTCAGAGGAGTAATGGCTTATCGGCTCGAAAGCGCAAGCTAAGATCATGACAATTACTATTTCTCTGAGATACTAGTGATTACTTCAATTCCTGCTGTTCGCTGAAGAATGGACCCGGATTGGGAGTCTGCAATCGCAAAATTGAAACTGATGTAGCGATCCCAGTTTTTTCGGGGCGACAATAGGGTCTTGTTCGCGTGCCTAAGGAGACTTGCGAAGCGATGAATCCAGCCCAGGAATTGGCTAGGCTGAAACCTTGGTTCGAGCGTGCTCGAGACTTTTCCGGTTGGGACTTGAGTAAAGTGAGGCCAAGATTGATCGAGCCTGCTCCAGCATGGGACTATGAAACCATTGTCCGCCAATATGGGCTCGGGAAAAGAGACGCGTTGGACATGGGGACCGGTGGAGGAGAGCTTCTAGCTCGAATACGCGAAGCACTCCCCGCTAGGACGACTGCAACAGAAGAATGGAATGTAAACGCTCCAATCGCTAAGAAGCGCTTGGCTCCTCTCGGTGTAGAGATAGTCAGATGCAGGAGTTTACTGTTACCGTTCGTAGAGTCTGCTTTCGATCTTGTCATCAATCGACATGAGGAGTTGGAGCCGCGGGAGGTTGCTCGCGTGCTTTCTGTAGGTGGCCATGTTGTTACCCAACAGGTGGGAAGGGACAATTGGAGCGAGTTGAGAAGTTTTTTCCCGATGATGACAGATTTTGGCGACTTGTATGGAGATTACGTCCAAGGATTCGAGGCGGCCGGTCTCAGGATAATTCGGAAAGATCAACATGACCACAAGGTGGCGTATCGTGATCTGGGCGAAATTGTCTTTCTATTGGCTATATCGCCTTGGTCGTTTCCAAGATTCTCGCCTGAACGTGACTTGGACGCACTGCTAGCTCTAGAATCGGAGTGTCTCACGGACGACGGGCTGGTTGTGACGGAAAGCCGATTTCTCATCATTGCCGAGAAATAGCTATTTCTATGGCAGCCCAGCAGGGGATCTTGAAGATTGGTGGCTGCCCAGATTTCTGTAATGCAGACTACTCGCTACGATTCTGCGGAAATAAAAAAGATGGAAGTGGGAGAGTAACGTTAGACCTTAGTGAGAAGGGCTCGGACGACGTCTTCTGGGCCCTTGAAATTAGACTCGGGCAGCGACTTTGAGACGAATTCCTTGTCAGCAGTTGGAACGTCGCTCATGTTGTTGCACGCCGCAACCACCTGAGTCTTGTTGGCCGGGTACTTGATGTGGTGCTTGATGTGTTCTAGTTCGGATTTGAGGTTACTCATGAAACCGCGAACTGAGGATACCCGTGATAAGAAGGTTTGCTGGCTGATTATTCTCTCACGTCTTGAGCTTTCATTCCCGTGAGGGGGGAAGGTGTGTGGAATCGGGCTTTTGACCGTTTACTCCATGAGGGAGGAGTGGATGGATTTGTTCAGGGTTCCGGGTTCTCTTCCGGTTAGGAGAGAACGAGGCTATCGAGCATTCCAGATGGACGAGCGTGTAACTGTAGTATCCATGGTCGAAGGTCCCGCGTATGGCTTCTCTCTCTGCGGGAAGCTCTTCGAGTTTGGCGTTTTCCATGATATACTTTTTCGCATCTTCGAGGCTCATACCTTGAGTATGCATCTTGAAAGATACAATGAACCTGCAATCTCTCAAGAGGGCATCTTCTAGCTGGACGAGGCGTAGTGCAGGATCACCATTGCCGTATCCCTCTTCAAGCATCATCTCCTCAGTGTAGTGAGCCCAGCCCTCTGTAAAGCCGTAGTTGAAGTAGGTCTTTCCTGTCTTTGTCTTGGCGAACGCTTTCACGTGCAATCCGTGCACGAAGTGTCCCGGGTATACTTCATGGGCTGAAATGTTCTTGAGACTGGAATAGTTGAGGTAGCGCAGCCACTCCTCCTTTTTCTCATCGTCCCAATCATCCTCCGTAGGTGTCACGTAATAGTGTCCCTCAACATCCGCCTTCTCGAAGGGTCCCGGAAAATTCATCGCAGCAGAAGCGAATGACCGCATAGGCGGAGGAGTCGGAACGACCTTACACTTTGTATCGAGTGGAATGCTGACTATGTCCTTCTCGCGAATGAATTTCTCGAGACCGTCGAGGGTCGCGGCTGTGTCTGGGATCAGGCTCTCGGCTGAGGGATGATTCCTCCTCACTTGGTCGAAGGCTTCGGTTATGGAAGCTGCTCCCATTTTTTTCACTGTCTCATCGAGCATTCCGAGGTTTGATCCTAGGTCGTTGGTTCCGAGGCTTAGGACTTCCTCGACGCTGTCGCTAATCCTATCGCTGGCCCAGAGTAGCTTCTGGAACTTTGCTCTGCCCATTGCAAAGTCCATGTTGGTCGTATGCTTCTCTTTCAACGCGGTGAGAAAGTTATTGATAGCCTCCGTCGCTACTCCGCGCAGCTTCTCGAATTCATCACGTGTGGAATAGGACGACTTGGCTGCTTCCATGGAAGCGTCCTTGGTGAACTCTTGGATCGTGCCTTGCAACATCATACTGGATATTTTGACGAATGGTTCGGCGAGCGTTCGGTTCAGGTTTTCCTCGGCTTGGCTGAGGAAGGTTGGTATGTTTGCGAGGTGTCGGTTGACGGCTTGGATACGTTCTTCGACCGGAGCGTATTCCTTCGATATGTAGGGAGTCACGCCCAACTGGTAGGCGTATCCTACTGGTCGTGTCGCGTGTGATTCTAGTTCGGTGATTTCGAACAGCCCATCTTCTAGGAGCAATTCCATACAGAGGAGATCAAGCTTTCCTCTTGAACCAAAGGAGGCCGTGTCTTTTCTTCCGAGCCGGTTCTTCAGCTCTTGGGCTTTTTCAACCCAGGATTTCAGGTTGGAGATAGAGTAGTCGGGAAGCAGCCCGTCATATTCATGGAGTCCGAGGAAGACCGCGTAGCGCGGACTCATATTGAAGATATGGCCGAGGACCGCGTCCTCCAGGTTTTCCAGTGTTTCTAAAGGAGAAACTTGACTTATCAACTAAAGCTGACCATTGCAGAATAGGGGTCTCGTGAATAAGAAGCATTCGGAGCAGATCGGCAGGGTTGCCTTCGCTGGATTAGTTCGTCTTTCCAGCGATGATGACTTGTCCTCGGATCTCCCCGGCTGGATGCTGTGTTGAGTGGACGTTGACGTAGGCGTCTCCGTTCATGATCGCGTTGATGAGTGCACTGAAGGCTTGGCCCATAAGTGGACCTTTGAAGTCTGACGCGGTGACAGTGCCTTGCGAGAGTATACCGTCTTGACGTGCTACGGGCGTCTCGCTGTGGAAGAGGAAGACGACAACAGGTCCGTTCGTGGCTGAGTCTCCTATGTGAATGTGTGCCATTGTCACGTTCTCCATGTTTGCCACTATTAGTTTGAAGGTGAGGCTTTTGCCGTCGGAGCTGAGCGTTGCAATGAAGACGCCGTGTGCATTCGTCTCTACAGGGGGATTCTGGTTCGAGCCTCGAAGAATTGCTCGATAGTTCGTATGCTGTTTAGCTGCCATGACCGGAGTTGCTAGGGTGACGGCGAGGAGCAGGAGTGCTAGAATCGTTGTCTTGTTTAGTTTCATGGTCATTCTCGCTTGCTGTTTCGGGTTGAGTTCTTAAGCCTTGGGCTGTTCAATCTTTGTGCATATTTAGATAGCTATGCTTTGGACCAACCGATAGGGATGTTACGCTGATGACCTTTAGGGCTTGAGTCTTCTTAGGCTTTGGATTGTGTCCTGCCTAAGCCAATCTCCCAACATTGGTCCCCTGTCAGAAGCTTGGAAGCAACTGTGTTGTGGCAAGGCATGAGCTTTGCAAATTCCTGCAAAATTCATAAATGCGGGGGCTCCAAAAGAGCGAAAAAGCGTGCTCAAACTAGGGGAAACTCGTGCAGCAAGTGGAAAAAAGGTCAAAAGACAAGGAAATCAGTACAATCCGTAAGAGGACTCTCTTGCCGGATAAACTGAAGGAAAGTCAGATGAAGGATCGGTTCTGGGCAGTCAGTCCACTAGATTACAGATACTATGGCGCAGACAAGGAGGTTTTCGACCGACTCAATCCCTACGTATCAGAAAGGGCATTCATCAAGTACCAACTAACAGTAGAAGCCGCGCTGGCCAAACAACTAGCTCACAAGGATTGGCGTGTTTGTACGAAGGAGCAGGCTAACGAAATAGTTCAGGCATGCAAGCAGGTGACCACGTCAGAAGTAATGGAGGAAGAACGCAGTCTTCATCATGTCGTGAGGGCATTGGTGAATTGTATTCAGAAGAGAGTCAGCCCTTCTGCGAGACCTTATGTTCACTTGTTCGCAACTTCAAACGATATTACAGATACTGCTACTACCCTCCGACTGAAGGATCTGACGATCAACGTACTTATGCCG
>VBBH01000149.1 GCA_005888695.1 Candidatus Bathyarchaeota archaeon | reverse complement strand
GTTGCCATCGTTGATTGGCGACAACGTTCCCCCAGTATTGACTTTGATCCGGTAGTCGATCACTCCCTCCTGCACATTGCCATTTGCTATTCCCGGGCTTGATGAGCCTTGATCTACAATGCAAGGGTTGGCCGGCAGGCATTGGTTTGAGTTAGTAGGGGACAAATTCACAATGTATATTCTGGCGACCCTCACAGCTATGCCCAGGTTGTTCACGGTGATGTTGAAACTGTTCGCGGTAAAGTCCCTAGCTCCAGGATTGTTCGGGACAAGATTCTCCGATAGCGACATAGTGTCCGTTTGAGTCATGTTCGCTATTATTCGATTGTAATTGTCGAACTGTACAAAGTCCCAGAGGAACATGTTGAACCCCATCAGGATTAGTATTACAAAGAACAGGGCACCGAATATCGTGCTCATACCTTTCTTAGAACGTCTGAACTTCCTATGGGATCGTTTCAACACATCTCACCCTTTATGATGTCCAGACCGTCCTGATGGTCGTTCCACGCAAGGTCGCCACAATTACGGTCTGAACGTTACCGGAGCCCCAAGTCTGGCCGGAGAGAGTGATCTGGACCTTTTGGACCTGCGACACGCCTACTTGTGATTGCGCAATGTTGTAGAGGGTCGAGTTGATGTAAACAGAGGCGATATTGAATTGGACTGCTCCTACATTCCTTACGTAGAGCGTAACAATGTTGTTAGTGGATCCTGTCGCGGTGAAGAACGCGCTTTCGACACTAAGCCTCTCCTGGTTGGCTAAGCTTCTGCTTGAGAACCAGTATCCAGCTCCACCAGTGTATGCTCCGAAGCTGGAGATTGACCAGACGAATAGTAACGAACTTAGTGAGACAACTATTACTAGCATGGTCAAGTTAGCCATTATAGTGCTGATGGCTTTTCGTGACCTATGATTACGACGATTCCTCTTCTCAGCCCATCTAATCATTCTAACATACTCCTTTGATCATTCTGTTTCGAGGGTTTGGCGAAACAATATCCCCCGAGTTGCTCCAAGTCGAGGCCTTGAGAGATGAGGAGGTTGATTGGTTCGATGTTACCGATACGTGATCTATGAGGTTCATGGGAATCCCTTTCCGACTATATTTTGGGAGGCACGGGTTTCTTTCTAACATGGAAGGCAAGGAACAACAGGAGGAGTACGACTCCGAGAATGGCGAACAGGACGACGGCTGAAACGACCGTCGTGGTGCCAAGAACGCCACTACCTCCGGCCACTGCAACCGTGACAGTAAGCGTCGGCATCGAAGAAGCGTCGACTGACCAGGTACCCACGTCAGAGCCATTGTATGATACGTGGGCAGTGTAAAGTCCTTGGGGAACGTATCCGATATCAGCCAGTCCCTGACTGTTGGTGGTGAATGTCTTCACTGTGGAATTGAGCAGGGTTACGGTTACAGTGACCCCGGCGACAGGATTGTTAGACCGATCAACTGTCTTGACCATGGCAGAGAGCGCGTTCACCTTCACAGCTTTTGAAAGAACACCACCAGTTAGGTCTATGGTTTGAGATGCAACCTCGAGTCCCGCTACTCCCTGCCACTTGAGATCAGTAACGGTCCATAATTTGGCGCCGACCCATTGGCTGGAGAACGATGTCAGAGTGACAGTGTCACTGCCGCTGGTCAATGTTACTGAACTGGGAGGACCAATAGGATTGTTTGACGGATCGGTGAAGGAAAGAGTCAGTTGATACTCTTTATCGAACTCTGCAATAAATGGTCCAGCAGCCCCCGTCGTATAGTTGTAAATCATCTGAGGAGTGGTCAAAGTGGCCGAGGAATAATGAGAGGTGCCATGAGTCCATTGCTTCCAAACGTAACGTGCCCCTGAAGCACCGGTAAACGAGTTGTTCAGGACTTGGATCGTATGAATTGTGCCGTTGGCGAACGAGAACGTATACGGGAGGCTATAGAAAGCTGAGCTGTCAACTTGAACCTTTATCGTTCCTTCTCCAGCCGCGACGGTGGTGTCTGCTTCGAGATTACAGTTTGAAATGCATCCCACTGGCGGAACCCTTGAAAACTCGGCCTGAAACGCGTTAGGACCCGTGTAGTTGACTATCATAAGCGGGGAGTGCAGCATGGTTCTCGGCTCATACTGGTATCCTCCGTAGTTCCATTGTTTCCAGAAGTAACGAACTCCAGTGGACGGTACTCGCAGAGTGGTGTTCATGACTTCTATAGAGTGACGTGTACCGTTGAAGAAGGCAAACGTGTGAGGTAGAGTGAAGAACGTTGAATTATCAAGACGCACATACACGGTGGCATCTGATGCTGGCACGGTTGTGTTCGTTTCTAGATAGCAGATTGGGGGGGAGCCAGGATTGCAGGGGGGATTAGCGTGAACATTCCCCAACAAAGATAAAACAGATACTAATGATAAGATTACGGTCAGACCTACAAAAAGAGCTCTTGCTCTCACCTTGACCCTCTTCCTCAGCGACTACAAAGCCAGTCCGACAGAGTCTTAGAACGTCTTGAATCCGAACTGGTCGACGAGCAGTATCAGAGTCCTTAAAGCGTCAAAGCTTTCGGTCGGCAGGCCCTTCTACACAGACGCGCTTGCAGAAATTCCTAGACTGGCCTGTCTCGGATCCCACGTGCAGAGAATACCTCGAAGAGGCTCAAGCAATTGATAATCGGGTTACCTTCGGCCTGCAACAGATGAAACTTTGAGATTTTTCCCTTCCGCCTAGTTTCCTTCTACATATCTCCCTTGACAGGTTTTGCCTTGAATACCGCCCGCCTCAATCTTCTACTGACCTCAGGCTCGGACTTTATCTCGACACCGTTCTCGTTGATAGTTATCGGGTGCAAATACTGAGAGTGAGATGTGCCCCGCATCTTCGGAATCTCAATCTTGCGAGCACGAACCTTCATAGCGAAAGAGTCCTCCTCCAATGTGTTGCCTTGGACCGAGTTCTCCTCAAGCATCGTCTCGCCGCTAGTGCTTTCTTCGAGTGTGTGGTGGAGCCTGATCATCCCGTCGACCACGTATTCCTCCACGGCCTTGCGACTCATGTGAGCAGGGTCGGTCGACCGATCGGCCTGGCCACTTACAAGTAGAGTTGTGCAGCCGAAGCTCTTTAGAATCATCGTCAGCCTCTGAATCAAACTTCGGAGATCAACCTGAGTCAGCTCGAGACTCATTGCGTCCAAGGAGTCGATAATAACACGCTGAGCTTGTACTCGCTGAATAGCCGTTTGAATCTCGTACAATAGGGCCTCCAAAGTGAAGGGTCTGGGGACCACGTAGTTTTCTTGACTACTCAACCCCAGCCGACTTGATATCGCGTCTAGAAGGATAAGATTGCCAGAGTCTTCGTATTGACGCAGGTCCCATTGGAAACTGTTGAACATGTTCTCTCGCAATTGCTGCGGAGTCTCCTCAAGAACAACGTAGACCCCGTTCTCTCCGAATTTGGTGATTCCATTGTAGAGAAATTGCGTCGAAAAGATTGTCTTTCCAGCACCAGCTGGACCGGCGAGTAGGTAGACTCGGTCACGGATTAAGCCGCCTCCAACGATCTGATCAAATCCTGGGATTCCGGACTGGACTCGTTGTAATTGTTGTAATTGGGGAGCTGTGCGCTGAGGCTGGGCCTGCGGCGGCTGTTGAGACTGGTCGTACCCTTGATATGAAGAGTTGTCATAACCTTGCTGCTCATACCCCGCAGTGTTTGGGTCGTTTGACGAGGATGGTTGATATCCATAGTAAGGATCATTATACGGTGGCTGGTTTTGATCCTCGTAGCTCATTTCTCACCAAGTCCTGCATGCCTATGGGCATGAGGGGTAGGTGGCACATGCTCTGATCGCTACGAAGGATATCGTCTGGCCAACTATCACCCCGTTGACCTTGTAAAAGAACCCCATGAATACGAGATAAGGGGTCGGAAAGTCTACGTCTTGAGGAGGCGA
>VBBH01000148.1 GCA_005888695.1 Candidatus Bathyarchaeota archaeon | reverse complement strand
TCAAACGGGTATAGCAGAGGATACAGCACGAGCATTGTCGTGAACAAGGTGGAATAGAACAGGAATCTCGGTAGCATGTACCCGAAGAGTCCGACATAGTTTTGCAGTACTCCTACCTTCACAGTGCTCACTAGATTGTATTCTCCAGTCAGCTGTTTCTCCAATAGTCCAAGAGTTCGGAGTTTCTCCAGGTGGTGAAGCGCGACGCTCGGGCTGCTCATACCGAGTGCTCTCTGCACTGAGCGAACGCCTATGCCTTCTTTCTTCTTTGTTGAGAGTATGTGCCAGTAGACCCGTAGAGTGGGGCCTCTCAGCTCTGATTCCACTAAATTGTCTTTGGCCTCTTGCAAGCAGGAGTCAGTTGAGACCTAGTAGTTCGCTGCTTCGAAATCAGCTTTGCCCTAGGTTCATACTATGAGGGTTTTCTAAGTTCTGAAAGACTTACTGAGTTGTCTGAGATTGGCTCGATACGGGTCGAGCTTTCTTGCGTGGTGCCTTCTTCCTAGTGGGGTTCTTGCTTTTGACTATGTCAGCAGATACTGGCAGATCGTCTTTCTTTAGAGCATAGGCTTTGAACAGTTTGTTTAGCCAGGTGGGCAATTGCTTCCTTTGGGCCCTTTCCCACGTGTTTGGATAAGCATAGTGTTACTAGCTGATTATTTCGTGATCGGGATTTCACTGGTTAGTTTCATGAGGACGCCGCGGCCCCAGCCGTTATGAGCAAATTCTCTTGATTCGGGAAGTTTGTCTATCTGGAACCATTCCGCGCCCGAGATTTCTTTTCCTTTCATGATGTGGGTCGAGTTCGGTATTGCGAGGTAGTCGAAGACGATGTGCCAGGAGCCATTGTCGCCGAGGAATGATTCGATCTGTGCAAGTTTGAAGGATGCTTTGTCGATGCCTGCCTGTTCTTTCAGGACTCGTCGGGCGGCAACTTCAGGATGTTCTGTGTGTTTAAGTGAGTCGTTGGGTAGGAACCATCCCGTCTGATTGTCGTAGAGAGACGGGTCACGATATTTCAGCAATAGAGCGGACGAGTGATGTAGAACTGCGACGTGTACTATGAGACTATGGTCTTTGCAATCCATGAGAGCAAACACCGACTAGTAGATGATTAAGGGTTCGGGTTGAGTTCCAACGCGATTGTTCCGTTAAAGCCCGAACATGCGTTACAGTCACCATATCCACAACTCGATGTCATGGTTTGCAATGGATCTAATAGGGGTGAGATTTGCTTGCTGAGCTGGATAAGATGGAGACTCTACGGTTTGCGAGTGTTCTTCAAGAGGAGATAATCAGGATCATTCATTCGAGGTTTTTCTCCTCCTCGTTTCTTCATTTTTCGGGACGAATCCTTGGTATGACTACTTTCTAGAAAGGGTGTGAAACCCTTTTTCCTGTCCACAATTTTTTGGGTTGTGTCCTGTCTAGCTGGTCCTATCGAATGAGAGATTTTCGTAGGGATCAGAGCGGTTCGGCGGGATTGTTGGGGCCGTTCGAAGGAGTCGTGATGGGTCCGAAAGTATTCCATAAGTCTCTTTCACGTCTTGAAACTTCACAATCTACCCCCCTTTTTCCAATTATATTTTCTACTGCGCCTCATTTTGGCGGAGATCTCCTCTAAATCGTTCAAAATGCGAGAATAGCATTTTGCGGAAATGGGTTTATTCATTTAAACATAGCGGAAATTTATGAGGAAGACATCGGGGGCCAGAAAAAGTGTGCGTATTTTGGCAATCAGGGCATAAAATGAGGGGATTCGGATCTAGGCTTCGATCTAGCCTGTAATTTTCTTAAGTTATGCAGCGGCGAGTCTTGGCAGTGACTTTCCACCGGGTTGATTCTGCAGTGTGCCCATTAGTACGAGCATGATACCGATAAGGAATGTAAACCAGCCCAGTCCTATGGCAAAGAAATTGTCTGATGCCAATACTACTAGTCCTATGGACATGAGTAGTAGGAGTAGACCCGTTCCTAGCGTTGGGCCGAAGAACTTGGATGGTCGCAGAGAGTTCGTCTGGCGGGACATAGGTGCTTGCAGGAGTTCAAGGACGCTTATGCTTGGAAATCATGCCGTTACTCCAAGCGTTTCCTTGGAGTTACACGAAAAGGAGGAATGCATATCGGTCCCCGCACGGACACGCGTTCGAAGAGTCTGAGAAAGCGCGAGAAGGAATTGGGGATGAAGAGGCTGTTCGAAAGAGTGTTTGTCAGACCTCCGTCAGAGGATTATCCCAATTGTAACTCTACCAACCCTGACAAGGAGGGCATTGACCTTGTTCTCGCGAAGAACCAGCATAGGGAGTACATCTCGATCCTAAAGGAATCGGCGATTGATGTTGTCGAACTTCCTGCATTGAACGGTCACCCGGACTCAGTATTCCTTCAAGACCCTGCTGTTGTCGGGCGCAACGTTACGGTTGTTGGCCGGTTCGGATTACGCTCAAGGACTGGAGAGGAAACCGCAATGATCGACAACTTGAGCGCTGGCCATTGGGAAACCGGAACACCACGGTTCATTACAGCACCAGGACAGCTAGAGGGTGGCGACGTTTTGATAACCGATACCACAATTTTTGTGGGAGTTTCGAGCCGGACCAGCAAGGAGGGAATTCGACAACTTACAGCACATCTTCGCGACACTCGGATAGTTCCAGTGAAGACCAGATCGTTTCACCTTCTATGCGGCTGTTCGTATATCGGAGAGAACACGATAGTAGTCGCTCCAAGTATTGTTGACGTGAAACCATTTTCAAGCTTCAATCTGATTCAGGTTTCAGAAGAAGAAGTGTACGCTGCCAACATCCTTATTCTCGGGAAAAAGAGGGTTCTCGTCTCGTCCGGTTATCCGAAAATCAGCGCAAAACTCAGGGACGCACGATATCAGATGTTAGAGATTGATAATTCCGAATTCTACAAAGGGGACGGCGGTCTGACATGTCTATCATCGCCTGTGTACGATCTGTTTTGACAATTCTTCAAAGCCACAACAATTCTCCGGGTTGTCAGTCTTCCTCTAAAGAGATAAGAGGCCCAGGTCCGAGTTACGAGTATTCATGCAGCAAGCAGTGAAGGGCGAAAAGTGGATTGCTGGGGTTTCTTGGCTTATGAGCCAGGACAGTCCTTCGATTCGTTACTGGACGATGAAAGATCTATTAGGATACGCGGAAAACGATCCGGAGCTCTCAAAGGCTAGGTCTGAGATTGCCGATTCTTCATTGGTCTCTGAGATTCTGGGCGAGCAGCGGGATGGTGGATATTGGGCCGAGGCTGAGGATTGTTACTGGCCGAAATGGCAAGCGACAGTCTGGAACCTGATATTACTAGCAGAGCTCGGATTACCGGGCGATCATCCTCAGGTCAAGAAGGGTTGTGAATTTTTCCTTAAGACCATGGATGCACAGGATCGTTCTTGGCCGCCTCCGGAATATC
>VBBH01000193.1 GCA_005888695.1 Candidatus Bathyarchaeota archaeon | reverse complement strand
AGGAGATCAAAGTTGAGTGGGCGAGGAGACTACTGATTCCGGTTATGTTTGCGACGAAAGAACCGGGACCAGTGACGGTGAAGGTGACGGTGTCGACGAAGTGCTGTCCCGAAGTAAGAGTTACTGTTTGATACCTCAGCGTTGCCGTTGGGGGAGTTCCGAAAAACGAGGCTATGCCCGCCGATAGTGCGACGGTTCCCGCGAAATTCATCGTGCTATTTACTTCTAATGAGATTGTTTTCGAAGAGAACGGTACAATAATCAGCGCAGGAGGTTTGGCTTCTAGGGTAAAGTCCTGTCCTTGAATCTCAACTAGAACTTGGGTCGAATTTGTCGCAGTTGCAGAACTACTGTGGGCCGTGACTTGGACGCTGTAGGAGCCAGGCGTTGCGTATTGATCTGCGAAAATCGTAAGCACAGAAGTTTTCGACTCTCCGTTAAGGAGAGAGGGAGATCTCTGAAATATGGTTGCAGTGGGAGGTGTGCGAGAATGGAAGCCGCTAACGGAAGTGGTGAGATCTACTGTTCCTGTGAATCCGTAGAGCGACGTTACTGTAATGGTAGCTACATCACTACTACCCTCGGGTAGATGGACATACAATTTGTCAGATGATATTCCAATCTCCGGTCCGGGAATCCGTAGAGATATGCTAGTGTAATGGTAGAGGCTTCCATTGGTCGTTGCGTTCACGTCCAGAGAATAGAGGCCAATTCGGGCTGTTGGGGAAATGCCGAAGCTTACGGTCGAGGTTTGGATCCAACCTGTAACGTCTAGTGTTGCGGAGCTGAAGCTTGGATTAGTTATCTCTACGGGAACGTTGACCGCGTCTAGTTTCACGGTCCCTCTGAAACCGTTTCTGGGTGTGACCGTGACGGTTGCAGAAGCCGTCATACCCTGCCTCAAGATGATGTGATCAGGTGAAGTGTCGACCCGGAATTCTGGGGTCGGCGAACAGCTGGTTGATCCAGCGGCCTGAACGGCGCTGGACAGGCTGGGGGTGGCGATCATGCAGAACAGGCCTAGTAAAATCGGACCAGTCCAGATGTGCCTTCTAGTCGGATTCCAATTGAACGATTCGCTAGATGAACGTGCCGGTGACAAATCCAGGACGCTTCAGACCTTGTCCAGACCTTGTCCTTTTCGGATTTAGCCCTTCCGAGTAAATGGATTGGGACCTAGACTTTGCTCTAGATCGATTGGGATGCAATGGGCTCGTCGAATTTTGGTGACTTTTTTACATCGAAAGCTTCCTTGATGTGACTTTAGATAGTCAAATATACCCAGTTTTCTTGGGGTAGAAGAGGAACACCTTGAGAATTGACAGGAAACTCGTAGTAGCACTTAGCGCGGTAATCATCGCGGCAGTTGCAATCGGTTATGCAGCAACAAGTCTCACGATAACCAACTCGGGAGTCGTTAATGTTGGGACCGGACCCAACATTCTCATCTCTATATCCTCGATTACTTCCACGACCACTTGCTCCTCCTCGACAGGACCTTACACGGACACCGGGGTATCGATATCATCATGGTCGCTGGTAGTGAGCGGGTCGCCTCAAACAATCTACGCGTGTGTCTGGAACAATAGTTCGACAGCGAAAACGTTGACCATCTCAGGCGCTAGTTTTCCTAGCGGCGTCGCGTTCAGCTCTACCGGTGGCGGTGTGTCCGTCACAGGAGGAGGTTATCAACTCGTGAGCTTCACTCTGACGCCTAGTTCAAGTGCAGCGACCGGAACCTTCAGCGGTGCAACCATCAGCATAACCTAGCCGGAAAAGATCGCTTTCGATGAGGCGAGCCTCAACCGGCACGCTAATCCTCCTTTTTCTTACAGTCATCACCTCGTACGCCGTTGCCGCTCCGACCGTTGTAATCAGCAATAGTGGGACGATTAACCGGCTCTATTTTGATAATGTGGTGATAATAGCGATGGAGAATCAATTGTACAGCGGGGTCATCGGGAGCTCGGCAGCGCCGTACATCAACAGCCTTCTGCCTCAATCCGCTGCAATACCAAAGGATCACGGGGGTTTTCCGGGAAGCAGCGAATCAGATTACGTGGCTCTCTGGTCCGGGGACACATATGGCTCCAGCAACGGGGTCCGAAATATCAACCAGTATCCGCGAGTCCCAACGCTCCAGAACTCGTCGCGGAACTCAACTCTCCAAATGCGTCCAACTTCATCTGGTTCACACCCACAGATCTTCACAATATGCACGACAACAGTGTCTCATCAGGAGACACGTATCTACAGGGGTTGGTGGGTCAGATACTGATCAGCACA
Organism: Candidatus Bathyarchaeota archaeon; assembly: GCA_005888695.1. The sequence goes on along the minus strand of VBBH01000193.1, from coordinate 13,187 downwards.
ACTTTCAAGACGAAACGATGCCTACTGATGCTCTGGTGGGACGAATACGACCCCGCTCCTGACCTGTTCACTGGCAGCACGGTAAAAGGGGGCCTCGTATCCGTTAACAGTTATGATCACTACTCGGTGTTGAAACTGCTTGAGGTAGGCTGGAACCTTGGCAACCTAGGCAAGAATGATCTTACAGCACAGCCAATGACCGAGATAATACGGTAGGAAGAAGAGAACTTGAGCAAGGCTCGCTTCCAGTTCCATAGGTTTGCTAGGTTCGAATCCAACCGGTCTTGAACGCTTAAGGAAAAAAGTGAGGAGGTTTAGGCGTACGTGAGTTCCCCGTGGCAAATGAATACCACTGAGTGTCGTGGAGACAATGCTCTATGTCAAAGGACGCTCGAAGAAGAGTGGGCCGCTGGGGTCGATATCTTCGCAATGACAAGAAAGGTTACAAACGGTTTGGCTCTGACTAACCGAAACTTACTTAAGCTTGCACAGTCGAACGAATCGTCGCTTCATTTTGAGTGCTCCTAAGAAGTTCAATGTGCTCTGTCTCTCCATCATCATCGGACTCGTCGCTGGCACAGTGCTCGGACCTTTGGGAACAGCGTACGGCCTGAACGCCCAAAACTCTAGCAACGCCCAAGAAAACGTGTCAGGTTCAGGGTCAGCCGGGTCAGGTTCACTTGCCGTTGCTATGTTCTTTACCTTCTCAGCCTCGAGTGGTGCTGGTGCCTTTAGTGGAACCTTGCATGCAAGCATCGGGTATGACGCGGGATTGTTCCGGCTAACTGTCAACAACCCGGCCAATACGCCTGTCCTCCTCTGTCCAAGAGGCCAAGTGTCTGCAGGTGGCACCATCATTTCGGGCAGCTTTCTAGGCGCAGATGTGCTAGTTGCCGGCTGCATAGGCTCAGGTGTCCCAGGAGCCTTCATCGTCACCTCCAAGGATGGAAACGAAGCCTTCTCCGGTAAGGGACTAGGCGCGGCTGCGCTCTCGAGCAGTTCTCTCAGGGGTGGAATTGTGGCCGCAAGTAAGACCTCTGGCTCTGGAACTGCCGGCCCGGGCACTATCTACACAGCAGAAGCGGATGCAGTGACCAGGGACGGGAGACTGGTTGGTGGTGGCGCATTCGTCGGAACAATCTCGGACCAGCCTTCAGGAAATATTTGGAGTGGCTTCAGCGCTACTGTCCAGCCCGGCTGCACATTCACTACTTCAGGCATGACCGCTTCATTCGGATCCTTTCCGAACCAACCCGTCACCAGTTCTTACAAACTCTCAACGTGCCCACCGACAAGTCCAGGGCCACAGGATGCTTCAGCTCAATGGGCGGTCCATTCAGAGGACTATGTTGGAGTAGGACCGTCGAGGATCGATCCCTACAAGAACTTCTAGACATATTCAGCCCGGGAAAGAGTGGGCAGCGGGTCAAATCCGGATGTAGCCATACGTATCGTATTTCAGAAAGAGCACTTGGCCCATGTTTGAACGCACATTATGGGCAGACACGCAAATTACCCGTTGAAATCCGAGGAATCCACAGGTGATAGGGCACCTACGTTTGGGTTCTATTACAATTGCACTGGGTTTTCGGAAGTGTTCACTAAGAATTGGGCTAAGACATTCGGGCGCGCTACCGGGGTGTACTTCAAACTAGTCTCATTTTGAAGGTTTCCTAGCCGGGCTCGATATTGCTAGACCGTAGCCATCAGGGTCTGAGAATCGAGCCTCCCTTTCTCCCCAGGAATCCTTCGGTTTCTCGCTGAACCTGATCCCTAGCTTTCTGAGCCGTTGGTACCAGAGGTCAACGTTGTCGACTTCAAACTCTATCCCGGCAGGTTGATTCCTAGACCTCTGCCGTCTGGGGCGGTCTTGAAACGGGTGTAAGCCTATCTGAAGCCTGTTGGGGGTAAGAACGGCAACGTATTCGGGGGAAAAGTCATACAGTACCTTGAAGCCTAGTTTCCTGGTGTAGAACTCTTTAGATCGCTCTACGTCCTTGACTTGCAGCAATACTTGGTGCAAGCGTAACCCGTTCTGTCTAGGACGCATGAGTAGTGACCGGCAAACAGGAGTATTATGGATTGCTCCTTTCGCGTAGATACGAAAATTGACGTTGGAGTGTGATCAGCCAAGTTACTTGGGACCCTTGACATTGATGACTGGCTCCCCTCTTCCTATGAGAATATTCACGACTGCAAGCTCTTGTTCTCTGTCTGGATTCACGTCGCGATGCACTAGTAGAGGAGGAATATGGAAGAAGTCTCCCTGTCTAGCCTCGACAGCAGTCTTGCCTTTGGGACCATATTCTAGTCGCATTCGCCCAGCTTCGAGGAACGCGTAGAGGTGACGTGTTCCATGATGGTGCCAGTCCGAGATCTTTCCGGCTGCAACTCGTGTCCGTGAAACGATGATGTATCTGTGCATGGATTCGAACGCTTTCTCCCGGACTATTCCTGGAGTCGAATAGCCTGTCTTCAATTCTGAACTGCGAACGACTTCAATCTCCATCATCGATTACGACCTTAGCAATGGGAACTCGGTGTTCAAGATCCCTTACGCCTTTCTGTTCGATCTCATCCCGATTCCCGAGGGATCGGTTCAGAACTGGGTCCTGGTGGGGTGAGCGCGAAATCCTCTACGTGTGAGCGATGATTGTGACTCGATGGGTTGGCGTTTCTATTCCCTTCGACGATTTACATGTCTTCACAATCTCTTCCAAATAACGCTTGTCTTTCTCCGGGTCGAAATCAGGGATTATGGGTGAATCCTTCAGCCTGATAATCAGATCCCTAATCGTTGGAAAAATCTCGGTAGCAATGTACTCCTTGATTTGAAGGTTCTCGAAGCCAGCTTCTCTAAGCATTCTTTCTTTCAAATCGATAACTCTTTCCGACCCTATCATCTGCCCTCTACCGAATATCCGCGTCAGATTCTCTTTGTCACGCTCGCCGATTGTAATCTCCATTAGAATTCCGTGTCTCTTCAAAACTCTGTGAGCCTCCCGCAGGGACCTCTTGCGGTCTGTAACCGGCCCGCGCCTGCAGGTAACTAGGTCGAAGGTTTCGTTCGGAAAATGCAGGCTCTCAGCATTCGCTAGCTCAAACCTCAGGTTCTTCTGGCCGCTGTTTGAAAGGTTCTTTCTCGCTTCGGAGATCGCGACTCTTGAAAAGTCCACCCCGACAACCTCCTTAGCTCGCTCCGCCATTCTGATCGTGAACGGGCCGTCTCCGCATCCAATGTCAAGAACTACTTTGCCAACACACCCATTCAGCATCTTAGCATCGAATTCGTTTTCTCCATCATTGCCCTCGATGACAGCGGCCTCTACCATGTAGTTTTCTGGTAGCGCGTAGACTTTCTCCCAGTATTCTCGGTCTTCATACTCCCATCCTGTCATCTTGCACCATCAAGTCTAGCTTTCAATCGACCTTCAAAGGCTTGATCATAATCGGCTGGCCCAAATTGGTTTCTGTAGTTCCCTAGATTTTTTGACAGTAAGGGATAAGAGAAATCCTGCCAAATACAATTCTATGTCTCAGACGAATACGATTATTCTGAGGTTTCCTGAGAGTAAGGCTGCCGAATTTGAACGTCTCTTCAAAGACGAGGTCCTCCCTCTCTGGCGCAAGTTCAAGTCTGAGGGAAAATTCCTCGCCGCTTCCCTCACCCCTATCCAGGGCGGTATGACGCCGAGGAAAGGCCTCCGGCATTATATCCTTCATGGAGGTGCCTGGCATGGCCGATCATGAGGAGATTGACTCGCACCCAGCGTTTACGGAGTTCCTAGCGAAGGCGCAAGCGATGCAGGCTGAGGATCCACTGGTCTGGTTCGGAGAAACTTTATTTCAAGTCTAGCCAATCGGTTGTTATTGGGCAGGGGGTCGGCTAGTGGCATGGCCGAGTCACGGCAGCAGCAAACTTTCGATTATACTCTCACTTAGCGTCTTGTGAGGTGCGGCTTATGTTAATTCAGCTTAGCTCCACATTTGGAGCAGAAGGTAGCCGAGGAGGCCAGCTGTGTGCCGCAACTGGGGCAGAACTTCATTCCAGCCTGGGCTGTCATGGTCGGTGCTGTCGAAATCTGGTCCGCTGGAAGTGTGGTGATTCTGGCGAGGTTGGAGTAGTAGTAGACGGTCATTAGTATCGGGAATAACGGTTGGTAGAATGCCGAGAGAATGCCGTTGACCACTGGGCCTGCGATGCCCAATGGCCCGGTTATCGCATTCACGATGGCCGAGGCTATTATGACGATTATTGCGAGGACAAAGAAGGTTGCGAACGTCTTGAGCCATCTGTGGCTGACGAGTTGACGGCTCTTGCCCATACTGTCGAGGACTCCTTTGTTCTCGATTAGGAGGACGGGAAGCGCCAGAGAGTACATTATCGCCAGTATTATTCCGGGGATGATTAGGGCGATCAATCCCAAGAAGACGATGATGCCGACTACGATACTTAGCGCCCAAATCCAAGGCAGTTTTGAGGCAGTGAATCTGACTGATCTTCCGAGGTCAGTCTGTCTCTTCTCAATCTGTTCAGAGGCCATCTTGATTGCGCTTCCCTGTGCGATGGCGGAGAAAACGATACTCACGATAATGATTGAGCTGATGAGCGGGATCAGGGTTGCAAAGAATCCAGGCAACCAGGTGTAAACTTGTTGAGGCGTCGGGTTGGAGGGCGGAGTCGGAAGGATGAAGATCTGCCGCGCTATCGTCATGACGACTCCGATGATTGCGCCCACTATTGCGAAGAGAACGAAATACTTGGTGAAGTCTCGTCGGTATAGTTCGAAGGTCTTCTGGATCACCTCGCCGAGGCTCAGTTCGCGTTTGATACTCTGCTCAGGCTGGACTGTCATGTCATTTCATCCAGATAGATTACGAGCTATTTTTTTCGCTCCCACCAGGTTCCTTGTTTCATGCCCCAGGGCGCCCAGGTGGCTCCCATTATCGCGATGAAGGCCAAGATGATCACGAAAATAACGGCGATATTCTGATAGGCGTTGAAATTTCCTGCGTAGAAGAATAGCCAGATAATTGCGGCTATTATCGAGCCGAAAAGGGTGACGATTGATACGGCGACTCTCCAGCCCATTCCTTCAGCTCGCTCAGTTGTGGTGTTCACGTTGCTATCTATTCCAGCATCATCGTGAAGAGGGCTATGTCTTAATCGTTTGTTAGAGAGCAGAGATGTCAAGTAGGTGTCTTGGACTGGTTTTTGTCTTAGTGTTCCAAGTAGATCAAAGCCGCAGGGATTGGCACTCTGTGTTACACCACCGTTTTTAGGCGCTCATCAATGTTTTCCTAGTCTTCAAGTCTAGCTAGGATTCCTTGAGTGCCGTGGTCTAGGAACTATTGCGTGATGGACCCTTCTAAGCCCCGGGCACGGGGATCGATTACCGGCTCGGTCAACCTTTTACAGATTCCTCGGTTCGGTTCTTCCTGCTTCTTCATGATATGAATTGTGTTGGGCGGTGGTTCTTTGAAACGACATTGGATTCCCTCTAACTTCACTGCAAGAAGATGATGTTTCGTGCTCTGTGATGTACGGACGAGCTATATTGGGCCTTGACCAGGTGTGCTTGGAGGAAAATGCAAGTCCAGAGGGCGGTGGAGAACGCGGAACTTTCTGACTTGGACCTGTATCTGTTATATGATCCGCGCGCCGTCGAGGAGGCCATCATCCGACTCTACATCCTTCAGAATCTTACCCCATAACACTGGCCAGAGGCTGGCGGCTTCGCGGGCCGAGGTTATGTCTTACCTGTATCTCTGTGATTTTCTCAAACTGAGGATACCGGGGATGCATGCTTGCGAGGGCTTCTTCTAGCGTGCCTTGTCGTTTTTGACGGGATGATCTTCCAGCCAATCAGGACCGCCGCGGACACTACGGCGGCTAATATTACGAGTGTGAGCCATTGACCTGTCCCTGTGAAAAAGCTGCTGCCGGTGAAGAACTCAGACATTACCGCTGCTTTTGCATCATTGGAATTCAATGGTTGCAGTCCCCAGTTGTCTTCTATTGTGTGAACATAGGAGTAGTGATCGTAACTCTTGGTCGAGTTGAACGCTTTAGCCACCACTGGTCCGGACCAGGAGGCGTAGACGCAGTCTGGACCTCCACTGTGACATGTTTGATCGTTGCCCTCGTCATAGACTATGAACAGTGCTGCCCTCGTATTCTTGAAGACTGAACTAGCTAGAATACTGGGAACAAGACGGGCTAGATAGTGGTCGCCAGTGCCGATCGAGGTGTCATGAGAGTTGTCATTGTCGTTTGGTGTCAACCAGATGAAGCTTGGTGCAGATGCAGGATCGGATAGTGACGTTACGAATTCAGGATCGCGTGGAGAGCTGGTGGTCAGCATGTTGGCGCAGCGTCCCGGGTTATTGTTGATGCTGGTGTACAATAGGAATGGGAAATGGTCGCCTCCACGGGGAGGATTGAAGCTGCAGGTTCCTGAGCCGTCCGCGTCTTCCGCAAAAGCCTTCCAGGTTATTCCCGCCGGTTCGAACCGATCTATCAAGTTGGGTCCCGTGTTGCAGCATGCTCCATTATCGGAGCATCCTGATGTTGACGCGCCTAACATGACACAGTAGTTGGGTTCGCTGGGATGAGCTATTGCGCTGTATCCGGTTGCTAGGGAATAATTCGCGGCGAGACTCGACTGGTAATGCCCGTCGGATAGTACACTGTTTTGGTCCTGATTCTCCATGACTATAGTTACTAAATGATCGAAATATTTTCCCGCAGGAGCTGCTGTTGCAACATGGACGGTGGACAACAAAGCTGGAGACAGTATTAGAATTGCGGTCAGGACAACCAGTTTTGGTCCGGCTGTTCTCCCTGTTCTCAACCTGACTATGCCTGCTTCTAGAGAGTTCTGATATCGGTCGAATCATGTCCATAAGTCAGGCTTTACTCAAGAGAGTGATGGTGAGTTCAGGTGAGTTCAGCCGACTTATCCAACGTTTAGGCAGCAGAACCTGTTACACTAGCGTTTTTAGGCGCTGATACACGGTTTCCTAGTCTCTGCGTGGAGCCCGGGTATTGGGAAACCAAAGATTCGTCGCAGGAAATCTCGTCATAGTATGCCTTGCAATACTAGGCCTTCTAGCATTGTTACCATGGCTTGTGGCTGGATTGTTGATCATTGCCGTCGCCGTATTTGCAAGCTTACCAGTCTCTAACAGGCCGGTCCAAGAAGCAGAGATATCCTCGAAATCTGATTCCCGGCGTTATATCGAGCAGTCGCGGCAAGAGACTAGGGGAGCATTGAAAACTACGCGACCAGAACGCGTCCGGTCGAACGTTGCTTTGCCGAAGGTAGAGGGGACGAACGAGAAGGAGGAGGATCGTGCAGCTCCGAAGACCGTTCCTGCTGGGGATTATCTTAGCTTCGAGGTGGGAGTTCATGAAGGGGAAGAATTGGTCGCGGATGTCTCAGCTGATGGAGAGTTGAACGTGTACGTGATGACCGAGGAGAACCTGAACAGTCTAGATTTAGATCAGGAGTTCTGGTATGAGGCAGGTAATGAGAGGGTCAGGAATACGACGGTAAAGTTCTGTCCTGAAGAAGGCGGCACCTGGTTCCTAGTCGTAGAGAATTGTAGTAGTAAGGACGTGTCTGTAACTGTGAAGTATAATGTGAACAAGCCTTCTCATCCTGTGCCATTTCTCAAGACTGAAAAGCTGGACCTACCGGATCACAAGCTAGAGGGGAAACTCAGCACTTGAGATCAAATGAGTCACGTCAAAGTTCTTTCGTAGATTCGAATCCCACTCTCCGCCGAAGAGGGGCACCTAGGAGGTCTCCTTCTTCTTGAGTGATTCAATGATGGATTCAGCTTTCTTCTTGCCGCGCTCAGTCAGAGAGTAGAGCTTCTCCTTCTTCCCTGGAATAGGCTCTGACATGATGAAACCCTTGCGCTCGTCTCGGTGTGGCTCTGAATCTAACCAATTGTATTTGATCGGTTTGCCAAGTTCCTTCGAGAGGGACATTACTTGGTCGTAGCTCAACGGTTTCGCTGCATAGTGTAACAGAATCAAGAAAAGGTCGAAACGATTCAACTCGTCAAATTGTGCCGAGGATGGCTTCCTTCTCATTCGCGGGAATCCCGAGCTGTGCCAATGAAACCGTTGATTGCTGGCGGATAATAGGCGTTGTCAACGGAAAGGTTAGCGATGCCTTCTGAAGCAGGTCCCTGTGGGACGAGATAAGCCGGTTTATCGTATCAAAGCCTTCTTTCAAATTGCTTCCGTCTTGGTCAGTCTTGAAGCTGAAGGTGACATTGCCAGACTGAACCCCAACGATGATTTCTTTTTCCATTCTTATTTCACCTCGTTAAGGAACTAAGTACTTGAATGCCCTGCCCTCTTTGATTCGTCTCAGTTTGTGGTCCTGATACATGAGAGTAAGAGTTCCCGTGACGCTTCCATCCGTGAAGATCATGGAGTTGTGTCGTAGTGCTAGCTGGATCTCCCTCCAGTCTCTAGGTTTCTTTCCCCACGTTGATTGTAACAGGCTGATAATTCCATCAGTGAGATTCTCGTGCTTGCCAATATCGGGATATGATTCTCCCTGTACTGGCGTCGAAGCCGACGCTCTCGATGAGAGGATTTCATCCAGAATGTCATTCATCACGTACGGGTTGATTGAGTACTCACCCTTCGGGTATTTCCCGGGCCCTTTCTCGGCCTTTCTTACAGACCCAGATTCTACAAGCTCAGTCAGCCGTGCTGAAATAGTATCTGAGTCGATACCGGTAGCAAGCGACAGACTTGTCGGTGACATGCTGGCAAATTCGGCCTTACCCATTCGGTGAGAAAAGTAGGTGCCAATCAAGTAAAGATGAACGAGACTTCGCGCTGGTAGAGATGTTTTCGGAACCCTGACGAGAACGTTTCCGCTTTTGTCTTCGATTGCAATCAAACCTTTGGCTTTCCCGACCGCTTCCGTCAACAGGTCATCTTCGCTCACTACCAGCTGATTGAGCACGTCCTTGCTCATGTCAATCCCACTGAGGTAGGCTGTAATACCTATTCTTAAACCATTGGTTTAGGCTATTATAGTGGGACTCGCCGTCATTCTGGAGAATTCATTATTCAGTCCAAGACTGAAGCGAGGACTAGAAATTATTCTGAGAACAGAATAGAACCTAACATCCCACGTTGGACCAACGAAAACCAGAGTATAGCTTTCGATTTATTCGGATGCTATCATCCCAAGCGATATATAGTTAAAACAAGCAGGCGTCGGTCATGGCTCAGCCTTCAACTCTCAGCGTGCATAATATCGGCGATACCGGAATTACTCCTCCGAAATACTTGAACAGTCAGGAAAAAATTCTCTACGAATCCCGGCCCAAATGGATCTCGATAGTCGGGTTGAAACTGTTAATCTGGGAATTCATAATTTCGATCATACTCCTTCCGATAGCTGCAGTAGCCCGGGGAGCTTCCGGATTTGTACTCTTGTTCTGGCTCTTCGTGGCACCGCTGCCTCTGCTTGTCCGGACCTTGCGTTGGCGTGACACATTCTACGGGTTGACTGACCAACGTATCCTGAAAGGCTCAGGCGTCAGCGGTAAGAATTTCGAATCCATCACAGTCATAAGAACCACGGGCCTAATGGACATCAACACAGCTAGAGTCACTGGTGTGACTATGGATGTTCCCTTGGCTGGCAGATTATTCGGTTATGGCAGCATAGTATTTCAGACAAGTATTCAGCCGATGAATTGGCACGGAGTGAAGCATCCGTTTGAAGCGCGCCGTTACGTCGAGGAAACCCTAAGCCAGATCCAAGATGCGGCGGGCAGTGAGCTCGCTTACAGGGAGCAGATTGCTAGGACAATGGCAAAGATAGCGACCGAACAGAAGCTAGGCTTTCTACCACAGCAGGCTCCATACCAAGTCGCAGGCACTACTCAAGCAACAAGTCCGCCAGCAATTCCCCAACCAGCTGCATTGTTCTCCCAACCAAATCAACAACTAACACTGCAATGTGTGAAATGTGGACTGTCCTATGCTCCGGGTAACAAGTTCTGCTCCCAGTGTGGAGGGCCATTACAGGCCGCACCTTCTCCTGTACCACTCGAGGCCTGAGATCTAGAAAATCTTCGTTGCTTATCTAATTGAACTGTTGCAAGAAGAGGTGAAGTGAAATGGGGAATGGAGGAAAATCTTCGCAAAGCCAGAAGTACACTCCGATGACGCAAGAGGCTGCGGCGAGAATACAATCTATAGCTGACAAATATGGCAACACGTCTGGATTCAAGGAGAGGGCCCAAAGGGCCGCGGCGAAGAACGAGCAACGGTGAGCTGTTTTAGGGATCTCCGATAGGCAAAGACGAAAGCAGGGAGCGCCACGCAAAGTCATAGACGTATTAGTGTAAAGACTATTTGACGGCCTCCCACAAAGGAGTCTAGACACAGCCTACACCGAATCGATGACAAACAGTAGCAGATTCATCTTCTTCAGAGTGATCATTTGGTCAGAAATGGTTCTTTTCATCTCAACTCTCACCTTGGGAACCGTCTACATTGTTGGTCTCGGGACAAGCAATGTTCAACTCGCCTCCATGATAGAGTATCCAGCTCTTGAATCGTCTACACTTTTCCTCTCCCTAGTCCTCACCTTAACAGTCCTCGCCGTGCTCATCAGGATCCTAGTCACCGTACGCGCAAAGATCTCAAAACCTCAGGTAGATCTAGAGAGAAAGCTGCGGCTGCTTAACATAGGCGATCAAGTAAAGTTTTTGATGCAAATTGAGCGTCCGGTAAAGTTCTTCGTCGGGATAAGGTCGTACAACGCTTCCGTCAGGAAGAACCGAGTCATTGTAGGGGAAAGACTTCTCAGGGATTCCACCGACCAAGAAATTCAGGGAGTCATCGGACACGAACTCGCCCACATCAAAGGAAAGGACATCACCAAGAAAGCCGTCCTCCAGGGAACCGCTGTACTGGTACTGTTAATGCCATACGCCATCTTCGAACCTTCAAACACGGCACTAATACTGGCGGGTACATTGCTCAGCGTGGTGCTCCTTCTGAGCGTCCCCCTCACCTGGAAGATCGAGTTAGGCGCCGACGCCGAAGCCGCAGAATACCTAGGCCCAGAAGTCGTCATTCAAGCACTTGAGAAGCTGAAAACCGTAGCGTACACTGGAATATCCTTCACTCATCCCCCAATGTCACGAAGAATCGATAAGTTACGCAATGCCCACACTCTGATCGGGCCGACCGGTTCAGAACCAGCGACCGGATCGCCGAACTCTTCGAAGGTCTAGCTAACGAGAACGTTAGGCAGATCAACAACTAACACTGCAATGTGTGAAATGTGGACTATCCTATGGCCCCGGCAACAAGTTCTGTTCACAAATGTGGGGGTCCACTACAAGTCGCCCCTGCGCAGGTACCACTCGAAGCATGAGACCGAAGAATTCTTCCCCTGTAACGGGTTCCTCCTGTCTCTAGCTGAGGAACCAAGGTCTCGTAAAAGCCCCACAGCGGACCATTTTGCGAGCGATCCAAAGGGTCCTTACGTCCTAAGAGCATTCCCAGGCTCTAAGTAAACGAAAATCCAAACGAAATTCACGCTCAAAGCAGTAGATAGTAAGATAAGTCACATCATCATTCCGCATTTGTTACCATGTACAGTGGTAGTCAGGCGGAGAAGAGGATCGCGCTGATCCCAAGAATCGTCGTTCAAGGTAAGGTGGGCCTCAACGAATACGCGTTACTAGTTACAGACAAGCGTTCGATCCTAGTTCTTGAGAAGGGTTCGAAATCAGGCATCGCGGGCGCATTGGGAGGTGCTGTTGGTGCTGCGATCGCGAGCGCCGCGGCCACTAGAAAAACCTTTGATTATGAGAATGAGAATCCGGAATCTTTCGCGATCAATCCGAAGAACATAGTCATTCCGCACGATAGCTTGGAATTGATAAAGATGAAGAAGGCTATGCTGAATCCTACCTACAGGATGGAGCTAAGATACCAGATTCCTAACAAGAGCAAGAAAATCAAGGCGTTCCTCAGCCCTCCGGGCGAGCATGTTAAACAGAAGAAACAGGAAGGCACGGGCAGGAAACAGATACATTTCGACTATGCCAAGAAAGTTCACGACGTCTACAAACAAGTCCTATCACCATCGCGTTACGAAGCTGTTATGAGTACTCGACTGTGAAAAGCTTCCAAGCCATACTAGTAGTGGCGAGTATACTTTTCATCATAGGCGTCTACGTCATCTATCCTCCACTACCCGTATCAGACAATCTAGCGGCGAACATTCCGACTGGAAACTACTATTACAGAATCACATTCAATATCTACAAGGCGAATCAGATCTCAGGAACATATTCTGTAACCGGAGGAACCACTGTCAACGTCTACATTCTCACTGCCAGCCAATTCGACGCTTACAAGGCCAGCCAATCAACCAGTAACCTGTTTCAAGCTACTGGAAGCAGTGGAAGCTTCTCAACCACCGTCTCAACCCCTGGAACATACTATCTAGTATTCGATCATGCCGCCAACAATAATGCGCAAGACCTCCAGATCACTTACCTCCTTGGCGGATGGAATCCAATCTTCCTAGGAGCAGGAGTCGCTCTGATCGCCGCGGGCATCGCACTGGGAATTCTTGGAAATAGGCAGAGACGGAAGCAGGAAGCTCCTCGCAAGGCTACCGATGTTGTTATGTTCGATCAGCCAAAGACCTAGCTAGCCCCTTTACAAGACCTACACCTCAAGCACAGCTTACAAGGGAACATGCCCAACCGTAGCAGATTCATCTGGTTCAAACTGTTCATTTGGTCTCAGATGGTCCTCCTCATATCGACTCTCACATTGGGAACCGTTTACAATGCTGGTCTCGCGACAAACAATGTCCAACTCGCCTCTTTGATAGAGTATCCAGCTTTTGAATCGGCTACGCTGTTCCTCAACTTGGTCCTCACGTTTGCAGTCCTCGTCGTATTCATCAGAGTCCTGATCATCGTACGATCGAAGATCTCAAAGCCGCAGATAGATCTAGAGTTAAGGCAACGACTGTTCAACGTCGGCACTCAAGTAAAGTCGGTGATGAAGATCGACCGTCCGGTAAGGTTCTTTGTCGGGATAAGGTCGTATAACGCGCTCGCCAGGAAGAACCGAGTCGTCATAGGCGAGAGACTCCTCAGGGATTCCA
>VBBH01000147.1 GCA_005888695.1 Candidatus Bathyarchaeota archaeon | reverse complement strand
GGCTGAAGGAGGAATTGACCAGTAAAGCATCTGATATGGGGGCCTTCAGAAAGATCCTCGACCAGCGCGGAGGCTTCATAGAGGCTTTCCTCTGCGAGGAAGCCTGCGAGCTCAAGATCAAGGAGGAAACTGGAGCAACGGTAAGAGTTGTCCCGTTCGACCAGAGCGAAAAGGGCGAATGCATCTATTGTCGCTCTCCCTCTGCAAGAAGGGTGTACTTTGCAAGGTCATACTGATTGCGAACTATAGCTTGAGGTCGAGCTGGGCATTGTCGTGCGAGTAGATGTAGTAGGGACTTTCGATCCTCCTCAACTTATCAATCGATTCTAAGCCCTGTGCCGTGCTGTAGATCATTCCGGTAATGTTTCTGCGCTCGATATTCTCCGGCAATGGCGCCGCATCCCCACAATAGACAACGTTTCTGCCTCTCCATTTTACGATAACCGATTGGTGCCCGATACTATGACCCGGGGTTGGAACAACTTCCACACCATCCTCGATCTTGTACGGTCCGCTGACTGGCAAGAACTCACCCTCTACATCGAAAAACTCCCGTAGATAGCTGACCTTCATGAAACGATCCGGGTAGTAAGCATAACGAACCTCGTCTGTCTGGACCAGAAATTTCGCGTTCGGAAAGAGACTATTATTTCCACAATGGTCAAAGTGCAGATGAGTGTTCACTACTAATGTAATATCTGCAGGCTTCAACATCAGTCTCGACAATGAATGCTCCAACATCTCCTCGTTCTTCCTAGGAACTTCAAAGCCCTTGTACTTGGGCGGAAGGACACCGATCCCGGTGTCGACGAGAATATTCTCTTTCTCGGTTCTGATCAATAATGGCTTCAACGCGGCCTTGTACTTTTCGCCCTGATACTTTCCGAACACTAGGAAGCTCTTGTCTAGTGTGAAGTAGCCGTCCCGCAACAACCGAATATCTTGAACAGTCAACAGAAAGTCTGGACCTCGATAATCCTCATTGCCGTGTCTGCTTGAAGTCGTATCGTTCAAAGGGCTATAAGCTCTCCAACAAGCTCCTAGACTCGGTTAGATTATCAATCCAGTATTGCATACGTTGCAAGGGGTGTGGAAAGTGAAGGGACGAAAGCAGCTCTGGACACCAAGCGAGAAGCGGGTGAAAGAGGCCAATATCACTCAGTTCATGCACATGGTCAACGAATCATACAATCTACGGATCCGATCGTATCCAGAACTGTACAGGTGGTCGGTTGAGAAGATCCCGGATTTCTGGTCTGCAGTGTGGCAATACTCTGGTATACGGTCATCTCGAAAGTATGAGAAGGTCGTAGACGACCTGACCATGTTCCCCGGTGCCAAATGGTTTCAGGAGGCTCGATTGAATTTTGCAGAGAACCTGCTCAGGTACAATGACGGAGTCGCCTTCATCTCAAGAGACGAGAACGGACCCTCATCACGAATGACATATTCCGAGCTTCGCAGAGAAGCCGGACGCGTTGCAGACTGGTTGCGAGAAATCGGGGTCCTCCCTGGAGAACGGGTTGCCGGTTACCTACCGAATATTACGGAAGCCGCCATCGCAATGTTGGGCACGACGAGCATGGGGGCGGTCTGGGCTTGTTGTGGTGCGGAACTAGGCCCCACCGCAGTCATAGACCGATTGGGCCAGATCCAGCCCCGTGTCCTGTTCACCGCTGACGAGTATGTCTACGGAGGAAGGGGCTTCAACATGCTACCCAGCATCGAGAAGATTATCCGAGGACTGCCCTCACTCAAGAGGGTGGTGATCGATTCCCGCGTTGACAAGCCAGACTGGAAGAGCGTCCCAGGCTCTGTCGCTTTCGGAGACCTTCACGCTTCAGATCGTGCAGGAGATGCTGGGTTCCAGCAACTGCCGGCCGATCATCCAGTGTATATCATGTTCACCTCCGGCACGACAGGTAAGCCGAAGTGCATAGTTCAAGGTGCGGCTGGATTATTGGTTAACCAGCTGAAGGAAGTGTTGCTACACGCCGACCTGAAGAGAACTGATCGTGTCATGTACATCACCTCGCCCAGTTGGATGATGTGGAACTGGTTGATGAGTTGTCTCGCAGTCGGATCTACCCTCATCTTGTACGATGGAAATCCGAACTATCCAGACTGGGGTAGCATGTGGAGGCTGGTCCAAGAAGAGAAAGCGACATTCTTCGGCTGCAGCGCCAGCTACATCAACCATCTCAGAAGCATCGGAGCCAAACCCGGCAAAAATTACGACCTCTCGTCTCTTAGGGAGATGTCACAGACGGCCTCTCCTCTCTCGGCGGAGGGTTTCGAGTGGGTCTACAATGAGGTGAAGGAGGATTTACACCTCAACTCTATCTCCGGCGGAACCGACATCAACGGCTGCTTTGCAGGCGGAATTCCCATCCTTCCCGTTTATGCCGGAGAGCTACAGGCGCCAGGGCTTGGGATGAAGATCAATGTTTACGACGAGAATGGAAGACCCATTGTCGACATGATGGGAGAACTGGTCTGCGAGGCACCAGCACCCTCGATGCCCCTGTACTTTTGGGATGACCCCGGCAACAGGAAGTACCTCGGCGCCTATTTCGAGTACTTCCGGCCTAAAGGGAAGAATGTGTGGAGACACGGAGACTATGTAATGATGCACAGCGACACCGGGGGTATCACTTTTTACGGACGGTCCGACGCCGTGATCAAGGCTTCGGGAGTCAGGGTCGGCACCTCCGAGATCTATAATGTGATCGACAAACTATCCGAAGTAGAGGACAGTCTTGCGGTAGGCCAGAACTGGAAAGGCGACCAGCGGATTATCCTCTTCGTCAAACTCGCTCCCAAGGAACGTTTCTCCGGGGAGTTGGAGGAGAAGATTCGAGCGGCATTACGGAGGGAGGCATCACCCAAGCATGTCCCGGATCTGATCCTTCAGGTGCCCGACATTCCCTACACGTTCAATATGAAAAAGGTAGAAACAGCCGTTACGAATATCGTGAACAACAAACCGGTCACAAACAAGGAAGCACTCGTAAACCCCGAGTGCCTCGACTATTACACAAGACTCCTGCCCCTGCTTCAGGAAAGCTAGCTTCGAAAAAGTCACCGTCCACAGGGAGTGTAACTAGTCACGCAGCAAAGCTAGTCCAATACGAGGAGTTTGTCGCCGGTCTTGACGACCGAACCTACATGTACATAGACCTCTTGAACCCGTCCATTCCTCGGCGCCGCGATCTCATTCTCCATTTTCATTGCCTCCAAGATGACCAAGGATTGACCCTCTTGAACCTCCTTGCCAAGAGAAACCCTCACGTCCACGATTCTTCCGGCCATCGGTGCTTCGACGGATATTGGACCAGTATTGACGAGGGAGGCTCTTTCGCGACTGTCGGCTTCTTGGCCGGTCGACAACTCGACGAGGAGTCGCTTGTCGTTAATGCATGTGACGATCGAATCCTCGCTCAATTGGTCAGCTACCTTGCAAAGAAGCAATCGCTGACCGATTCGTAGGAGTTGGGTCGAAGAATCGGCGGCAAATGACGAAACTCTATTCACGACTACCGGTTTTCCATTCACTACGAGCTCTATCTCGCCATTTCTCCTTCCCCTCTTCTCGACGCTGAACGTCGACCCGTTGACAACTATGTCGACCATTCCTACAGTCCCTCGATGTACAGAGGCCCTTTGGAAATGCTCTCTGTTGACTTCAAGGACCCCTTCCAACCGGTCGTTCCCGTCCGCCCGGTTTGTTCAACTAGCTTGTGTGAAAGGGCACTAGCGGCGGTCAGGTAAGCTGCGGCGGTTTCTTCTAACGAGACCTCTGAGGTTGGCTTCCAGCTTGAGAGAATCTTTTCCAAGAATTGAGTGTGATATTCTCCTTTCACAAAGCTTGGATGGTACATTATCGTCTTGTGTACAGGTATGGTTGTCTTGACGCCTTCGACGATCATCTCTTCTAG
>VBBH01000146.1 GCA_005888695.1 Candidatus Bathyarchaeota archaeon | reverse complement strand
TTCTCCCGCTTCTACCTTCATAATCGAACATCCACATCTCCTCGCCAGATTTAAGACTCTACGAGAAGCCATTCCGGTCAATTCTGAAGGTAAATACTTCCGATTGCATCAGTATGCTACTTACTGGAATTCGCGCCCACAACCTTAAGCAGTCCGTCCTTTGCTCCGCTCGTTATGAAAGCTTCCAATCTTCCCCAGACCGCTCCGACTACGATTGTCGATCACGAAATGCAACAGGTAGAACGGGCGAACGCAACGGGTCGGCCGCCGGTCGTGTTCATCCACGGCCTCTGGTTGCTGCCTAGCAGCTGGGACCGCTGGGCGAAGGTCTTCGAGGACGCTGGCTATGCCGCGTTAACGCCTGGGTGGCCAGACGACCCCGAGACAATCGAGGAAGCGAATGCGAACCCTGAGGTTTTTGCTAAGAAAACAATCGGCGAGGTGGCAGATCACTTCGAACAGATTGCCCGAGGGTTAAAGAGAAAGCCAGCGATCATCGGCCATTCATTCGGCGGCCTAATCGCGCAGATCCTTGCTGGACGCGGACTGGCCGCAGTGACTGTTGCCGTTGACCCGGCTCCGTTCCGTGGGGTGCTGCCTCTTCCGATTTCTACGCTCAAATCCGCTTGGCCGGTATTGCGCAAGCCGTCGAACCGGAATCGTGCCGTACCGCTAACGTTCGATCAGTTCCGCTACGCCTTCGCTAATGCTGTCACCGAAGATGAAGCCAAAGAGCTTTACGAGAAGTTCGCCGTGCCGGCGTCCGGCAAGCCGCTCTTCCAGTCCGGGGCAGCCAATCTCAACCCGTGGACGGAGGCAAAGGTCGAGAAGAATCCAGAACGAGGGCCGCTGTTGATCATCGACGGCGAGAAAGATCACGTCGTTCCATGGGCGATTGCGAACGCGACGTACAACCAGCAGAAAGGCGACGACCTCGTAACCGAGATTGAAAAGATCCCAGACCGAGGGCACTCGATTACGATCGACCATGGTTGGCGGGAGGTTGCGGACAAATCACTCGCGTTCGTCCAGCGATTCTTGACCATCCCTGAAATAACCGCATCTTCATAGGCACTGAAGAAGAGACAACCGGCAAAGGTACGAGTAGTTCGGGTTACTCGATATTGGATGAATTGGGTTTCGATACCAACTACCTATAGTACTTCGGCGAACGCAGCGTTCCTTCTGAGAAGTCGTCTCTGAAACGAGTTGTCTTGATTCAGACTTTTTGACAGACTTGATTGACCGGGGAGCTGTGCCCGGTTACATGACAATTGAATACTAAGTTCACACGAGCCAGAAGAGGCTCAAAGGTGAACACCAAGCTAGTTGCAATACTCGTAGGCCTAATCTCCGTAGGGGCAATCGCACTTCTCTCAACTGGAGCACTCAGCCCTCAACAAGCCTCCACATCCTACTGTAATACTGAAGATCCGAATCTTCTGGCGGGAGGTTTCACGACAGATCAAAGCGCGTCCCTCACCTACACTATTACCGTCCATAATGGGCAATCACAAACGGTTACACTCGCGTCTTACACACTTGGAACACAGTTGTACAGCATCAACGTAGCAATCGCAGCAGGACAGAACGGAACAATCACAACAGTCCAAGATCCTAACTCCGAAACCTCGATTCCAGTCAGGACATCGTGCGGGAACCAGTTCATGACCGTGTTTGCTAATTACACGGAAAACATAGCTCCAGGGTCCACCACATTCGAAGACTCCACGAGTGTAGCCGTCGATCTTCAGAACAATGGCACCGAAACGACAACACTAACATCCTACTACGTCACAGACTCCACCGGCAACCAATACACGCTCCCAAATTGGAACGGTCCGTCACTAGCACCGAATCGCGTGACGACGACAACATTCAGCATTGGTTCGGGTTGTTCACAGTGCACTCTTCATGGTTCAGCATTCATCTTCACGAGTGGAAACCAATACACCATAACAATTGTAACAGAACGCGGCAACGTCTTTACGTTTACAGTTAGCTTTGCTTCTGGTCACCACTACTCCATAGTCCTAGAAGTAGGATTTGGGAGCACGGCTCACTAAGCGAAGGGCTTAGTCAAGTAGCTGTTTCTTAGACTCGATTCTTCGGGGATGCCGAATCGATGCTAAACCAATAGTTTGTCGGGTTCGATTGATATGCCGAGTGACTGAACGATCTTCAACATATCATCACAGAGACTCTCGGCCGATTCAACAATTTCTTCCAAGGAGGCTCTGACGAACCCGGCTAACTTCTCTTCACGTGTCCAGAAACCCTTTGGTTTCACTTCAGAGTCTTTGGTTTCTTTCCAGAACCAGCTTGAGGTAAGCACGTATCGCTTGTTCATGAGAAGGACAAGTCTAGCCGCGTCCCAGGCGAGGTAGAAGCCTGCGGTCCTTATTCCGATCTCGTCATGTTCGAGTTCAGCGTTCTTGATTACTTCGAGCCCCTCGTAGAGGGCTGCCATGAGTTGCCCGATGGTCTTCCGAGTATCGGCAACCTCCGATTCCGCTACTACCTTATCGAGTTTTGAGACCCATCCTGTAGGATCGTAAAGCACGATCCGGTTTCTGAATTGATCCTGCGACAACGGCCAGTTGAAAGTGATCCGGCTGGCATCCTTGAGGAAGCTGGATCCTTCGACGTAGTCTATTTGGATCGACATGCCGTCATGGATGTATTGAGCGATCGGTATCTCGACTCCATCACGGACTATGACTATCATCTCCAGATCTGAATAGGGCCTGTCCAGCTTCTTTGCTGTCGAACCCGAAACAAGGACGGCTACTATTTTGTCTCCGTAAGTGTCTACTATCTGCTTGGATAGCTGTCGACTGAGTTCTAGCCGTTCCTCGTGAGTATGTTTCTTCAGTTGCATAGTTCGCCCTAACTCTTCAAGCGTTTTTCATCCCAAGTCTGGGTTTAAAATGTAAGTGAGTGTCGCAGGGGACGCTTGTCATGAGGGATTCGATTGTTTCCTGACCGTCAATCGATGATAAAACGAGCCAACGCTTTGTGGGCAACATTGATGGTGGCTCCAATTGTGTTCATCCTAGTCTCTGTCAGCACTGTCGGGGAAGCGGGTCGTGGCCTAGGCGGCCTTGACACGGGTTTTCTGATCCTTCTTGTGATCGTTTCAGTTGCGGACGTGGTTCTCATCTTCTACACCCAAACAAGTCAGCGCTTCTCAGCTTCTCTTATGAGGCGAGGCCCCCTTAGCCGAACCTACAAACTTCTATCAACGGGATCAGTTCTGTGCGAATCAATCGGCGTGTACGGCCTCGTCCTCACCTTGCTTTCGGGATCACTGATTTACATCGTGGCATTCTCTTCAGCCTCATGGTTACTGCTAATCTGGGTCAGAACGAGGTTCACTGCAAACCTCAAGAATATGCCAGATATCGGAACCAACGCTGTTTAGTTTCGTAATAAGAATGATTAACACCCTGTCATTCTGCTTTGCTCGTTGACAGTTGATGACTGTCCCGCTTGACAGCCAACAGGTAAGAATCTCCGAGAAGGACCTACAACATTTTTGCGAGCAGATCTTCATCAAACATGGGGTCTCTAAGGAAGACGCCCGCGTTACGACCGAAGTGCTTGTTATTGCAGATTTACGAGGTATCGAATCTCACGGGGTCGCAAGGCTCCCAAGATACG
>VBBH01000145.1 GCA_005888695.1 Candidatus Bathyarchaeota archaeon | reverse complement strand
GCGAGATTTGGGTTGCAGAGATGCGTGACCGGATCGTCGGAGTAACCAGGATCGAGAACAAGGGAGACGAACTCGAACTCATCGACATTGACGTCCCACTTGATCTGCAAGGCCAAGGAATCGGGACACAAATAGTAAGATCAATTGAGGAGAGAGCGAGACGCGAGGGAAAGCGCGCGGTTACACTAGGCACGAGTCGCAATGCTGAAGGTGTCGCTTGGAAGTCATTACCTTGGTGGCAACACTTGGGCTATTGGATCACACACGAAGAGGAGAACGAATGGACCCGTACAATCGCATCAGGAGCTACCGAGATACGTATGCGGAAAGATCTCGACTACCGTTGATCGTCTTCCTCAAGGATAAACGCTCTTTCGGAGGTCCTAGCCACCGAAAGCTGTCGTCATGTGAATTATTGCAGCGAAGAACAATAATCCTGTTATCAACAAATGTGATGGCTTCCAATAGCTGAAAATCTTCTTCATCGCCGGCAGTCTCTTGTAGACGTACCGTCCGAAAACCCCGCTAGCCGCAGAAGCAATGAGCAACCAGGTTGTCAAACCCGCTAAGCCATGGTTGAGTAGCTCATGGGAATTGAACGCGTAGGGGAATCCGGCGTGAGTCAGCACAGCGATGAGACCTATGAAGCTCAGGGTGATAGAATAGTCAGCCACGGCCGGACTCCGCCCACTCTCTTGATGAACCCGATCCACGCACTCCTCTTGACTATCGTGTAAAGCTGGGCGGCGACAAGTACGAGAGAGCCGGCATAGGCTAGAGCAAGCCCAGCCTGTGATCCACCTTTCAATCCTTCAAAAGAGCCTGCTATCGACCTTCGAAATTCTAGAAGAAGAGCGATCACGACGAGCGAGGACGTGACGAAGACAGGTGTAGTGTAAGTGGTCCAGGACTGCTTCTGCCTGGCCGTGATCAAGGCTTCTTCTGCCCCACGGGAGACTTCAACCGATTCCGAATACGCCTACCCACAGCACGGCCGATAACGTCTCTAAACCCGAAACCGGTGATGAAGGCAGAACCGCCGACAACCGCAAGCGTGACTATGGTCCTGACACCCGGAGACCTCAAACCGCTCTCATCGCCCCCACGCTGGCTCGACTGGCTGCCAAGCAAGCCGTAACCAGCGATTATGATAATGACCAGAGCCAGAACGGAAACTAGTATTTTTTTTCCTATAGACACCGGCAGACCCTCCTGGCAAACGAGAAGGGTCCAACAGGTTTCAGGGGACCCTAATGCCTGCAAATGAGCAGTCCGAGGGACATCAAATCAGTGTCACACAACTCCAGGTCACAGGGTTACAGAGCTGTGCTGAACTGCCAAGGGAAACGCTGTTTGGACGGCGAGCAAACGAAATATCGGATAGGCGCAGCTTATCGAGCATGTCCCTTTATGGTTCGAATCCCACCGCCGCACCAGGACATCTAAAAAGCCAACACCTCGGTGCATCATGAGATGCTTGAGATCAACAACGTCGTTAGACCGTGCTTCTCTGTGCCTGGCCAGAACCAGCCCCTCTAAACAAATAACCCGATAGAATTTCTTGCGAAACTGGACCGATACAGATTTTTCGAGAATCCAGGCGACCGGTATTCTTCCAACGTCTCTAGTGTAGAAGTCTACTTAGTTCTGGCCTTACGTTCATGCACTAGCTACTCCTTGGTAAGTCTGTATTTGTGTCTCATTTTTGCGACGTTAGCGCTTTCGACGTGAAGTTTGGTTCAGCCTTTGAAGACAAGCCTCAAAGTATTCCCTCAGTGGAGCTATGCTAATTCTCCTTGAGCTATAACTTGCTAACATTATCTCGGTTCCGCGTCTCTTTTGCCGCGAAGAGAGTCCAACGGTATATCCTAATCAATTCGGGGAACGCTCTGGGGTGTTATGAATCGACTGAATTTGTGCAAAGGCTTAACCACGATTCTCTTGTATCAGGTAACGGAAATTTCGTAGTGAAAAACATGGATAGAAGATACAACATCTTTCTCGTCGCGCTCCTTACAGCGCTCACCATTACAGTGATTCCCACAGCCTTCGCTAAGACGTCCAAGCCGCCACCGTCACAGTACAACGGGCCTCCCCTTACAGGATTGTCGGCTTCAGCTACCGATTTTTCCAGCGACTCAGCCGGCATCGGGACCATCGACAAGTCCGTCTGCACAGACGGAACCGACCTGGGAGGTGGGAACATTCGGATAAACTGCGACTCAATCATTTTTCCGCACAACGAGATGAGCATCGCGATAGACCCTAACAACCCCAATCATATCGTCGCCGGCTCCAACGACTATGAGCTATTCTTCCAAGGCAACACTGCCGTTCAGAGAGTCATTGCGGGCTATTACACCAGCTTCGACGGTGGAAAAACGTGGACCAACGGGCACATCAACCCCGACGGGTTCACGTTCAACGGCGATCCAGCAGTAGCCTTCAACACCAAACTCGGGCTTGTCCACTATGGGACGATCAACTCGAACGGTGGACAAGGCGGAGGCTTTGCAACTGCTAGCATACTGTTGAGCACGTCCAATGACGGGGGCCAAACGTTCGGTTTCCCGCAGATGGTCGCGCTCGGAACTGGCAGCTCTAGAAACGTGGTGTTCAACGATAAACCGTATGTTGCCGTGGACAATAATGCGAACAGCCAGTTCTACGGACGATTGTACGTTACATGGACAAGATTCACGTTCGACCAGTTCGGACGGTACATCTCTTCACCGATCTATCTCTCGACAAGTGACGACGGCGGCCGAACATTCTCGGCCGGCAAGGAAATCAGCGGAACCAGCTCAACACTGTGCGCTAACCCTGGCATCCCTGCGAACGCTGGGACCTGCAATGAAAACCAGTTCTCCACACCGGTAGTTGGTCTGGACGGGACACTGTACGTGTCCTACCAGAACGATGAATTCATGGGACCTCAGACGGGCTTCCGCGACCAGTACTTAGTCGTACGCTCGACGAATGGCGGAAACAGCTTCTCGGGACCATTCCAAGCCGTATGGCCAATCTTCGACGGGTCGAACGATTACCCGATAAACGTGGACGGCCGACAGACTCTCACGAACAGCCAATTCCGCGTCAACTCCGCGGGCAACTTGGCGGTCGATTCCGGGTCGGGTCCAAACCCTGCAAAGACCAAATTGTACATATCGTTCTCGGACAATCGGAAAGGAGTGGCCGCGTGCGCGGCACCGTGCAGCTCCAGCACTGTCACAACGGACACTGATGTCTTAGTCGCAGCGTCTTCGAACGGGGGTGCCAATTGGGGTAGCCCGGTTGGAGTCGCGACTGGCAGTGCATCAGTTAATGACCAGTTCTACCCCTGGGCCGCGGTCGGACCGGGCGGCGTGTTAGGAGTGGCATACAAAGACAGGAGCTACGACTCTAACAACATCAAGTACGGTGAAACCCTAGCCAAGTCCACTAACGGTGGAGCCTTGTTCTCGGGTATGCGCGTCGATACGAAACTGTCCAACCCGAACGATTCGCGCTGGTTCACGAACGGTGG
>VBBH01000144.1 GCA_005888695.1 Candidatus Bathyarchaeota archaeon | reverse complement strand
AGAGAAGTACAGGAAGCACATCGACGAGCACGGATCCCGTGAAAAAATGGCACGGGTCAAGATCGAGGCAGAATTAGTCGAGACGGCATACTCTGATTTCTACCGTGATACAGTGGATCGGTTAAAGGGACAGAAGGACTGGGACCTTCTAGTAGATCGGGTCCTGAAGCATCATGTAGATCCTGAAACCGCAGCATCCCAGCTTGCTAAGACAATCCGAAAACTGAACGGGTGAACCCATCATCCAGAAAAACAAGAAACAGGCCGCAAAAAGAAAGAACCAAAGTCAAACCACAGACTCTGGACTACCTGTAAAGCGCCTCTACACTTCACGCGACTTGCCACGTCAACTCGACAAGTTATTGGGTGAACCTGGGAAGTATCCGTTTACTCGTGGAATCTATGATGAAATGTACCGCGCTAAACTCTGGACGATGCGTCAGTACACGGGCTTCGGATCCGCGCAGGAGACGAACAATCGTTTCAGGTATCTGATATCTCACGGCGAGACCGGACTCAGCACCGCGTTCGACCTTCCTACACAACTCGGTCTTGATTCTGACAATCCCAGATCAGCCGGAGAGGTAGGCCGTGTAGGCGTAGCAATCAGCAGCTTGGCGGATATGCGACGCCTCTTCGACGGGATCAGTCTCGACAAGGTCAGTACGAGCATGACAATCAATTCCACGGCACCGATACTATTCTCACTATACGCCGCGGTCGGCGTTGAGCAAGGTGTCTCCCTTGAATTCTTGAGAGGGACCACGCAGAATGATATCTTGAAAGAATACATTGCACGCAACACGTACGTCTATCCTCCTGAACAATCGCTCAAGCTTTCCGTTGATCTCATCGAGTACGCTGCTCGTAATGCGCCTCACTGGCATCCAATCAGCATCAGTGGCTATCATCTTCGAGAATCCGGAGCAAATGCCGTTCAAGAACTGGGCTTCACTTTCGCAAACGCGATCGAATATGTCGAACACGCGCTACAGAGAGGGTTGAAGGTTGACCAGTTCGCTCCGCAATTATCATTCTTCTTCGCATGCAGAAACGATTTCCTGGAGGAAGTAGCAAAATTCCGTGCCGCCAGACGATTATGGTCTCGAATTATGAGAGATCGGTTCAAGGCAAGGAATCCGGAATCTTCCAAGCTTAGATTCCATGCTCAGACAAGCGGCGAAACCTTGACTGCTCAACAACCCGACAATAACGTCGCCAGAGTTGCATTGCAAGCATTGGCAGCAATTCTCGGTGGCGCACAATCGCTGCATACTAATTCGCGAGATGAGGCCCTCTCGCTACCAACTGAAGACTCAGTCCGAATCGCATTGAGGACCCAGCAGATTATTGCATACGAATCAGGAGTGACGAAGACTGTCGATCCACTTGGAGGAAGCTACTATCTGGAACATCTAACCAAGACGATCGAAGACGAGGCAACTGATCTGCTTGAGAGAGTGGAAGCATTAGGTGGAGCTAAGAAAGCAATAGAATCAGGCTTTGTCCATCGAGAGATCCAGAACAGCGCATACGCCTTCCAGAAAAGCGTGGACGAGGGCCATACAGTTATTGTCGGCGTCAACAAGTTTACCGAGGGCGGGGAGAAACCTCCAGAGATTCAAAGAATAGACCCCAAGCTTGAGCAAGCACAGATTGATCGATTGAGAAGATTCAGAGAAGAACGAGACAGTATGAAAGTGAAAACTATGCTCTCCCAAATTGAGAAATCAGCAAAGTCAGAGAAGAATAATCTGATCCCGGATATCCTGAGTGCTGTTCGAGCAGATTGCACACTCGGTGAGATTAGTGATGTTTTGAGGAATGTCTATGGAGAGTATCGCGTCCGGATTGCAATGTAGTCGACTTCTTCTGGGCGTTCTAAGAGACTTTTCTGGTTTTAGCCCGCGATGCTCTGTACCATAATATTCCTACAACCGCAATTGCGGTAATAATTGCAGCAGCTCCTATTTCGGTCAAATAGCCCAGAGCATTAGCACCTGGTGACGTCACGTTGACTGTTACAGTGGTACTATGCATCAGCGTCCCGTTCGTTGCACTCACTACTGCTTGGTATGTTCCTGACTGCGCTGCTACTAGGTATCCTCCTCCTGGTTGATAGGCTCCCGTAGGTGCTGTCGACGACGCGTTGACCGTTAAGACGGAAGTAACAGTAGCACCGGAGGTCAGCGTGACTCCGGTTGGGCTTAATTTCCAACTGAGACCCGAGGATGGAGTGTTTGTAGACAGAGTCAATGCTCCGCTGAAGCCGTTCTGGCTGGCGATTGATATCGACGATGTCGCCGAACCACCCTGGGAGGGAGAGATAGACGTTGGATTCGCTGAGACGGTAAAGTCTGGTGGAGCAGGGGCTGCCGAGTTGACCTTGAACGTTCCAAACATGTTAAGATGAATGGCGCAGTAGTAGTGGTAAGAAGAGCCGGCGGTGAAGGTCGCGGAGTCGACTGGGAAAGAGTAGGACGCAGTCGAAGTGAAACTAGCAGGCTGACACTTATCCGGGCCTGACATGCAATCCAGGGCGCCATTATTGTTTACATCGACGAAGAATCGATGAGGAGCACTATCTGCACTTGACAAGGACAACGCGACCGTATCTCCTATGCTCGCAGTCAGATTAGGCCCGGGTATTGTTCCATTCCAGCCCGTCGTTCGGGAGCCGCTCAAAACGTAAGATATCGTCGTCTGGGCTGCAACTTTTGGAATCGCTTGATTCCTAGACCAAGGTAGGCTTGCGAATATGGAAGACAAGAGTAGTGTCGAAAGTATGAGGATTCTCCACGAACGAGATGACACTCTCACGCTAAGCAAGGCTCTGCTCAAGACAGGAAGTATCGAGAATATCTTCCTATGCCAGAAATCAACACAAATCTCACGCTAATGTATTAGCGGTGTATTAGCGGTCTATGCGGAGTCAGGACTTCTTAACTACCAGACCCATGTGAAGTAGGAGAATGGCAACGACTTACCCGCGAGACGATTCATCGTTCATACACTACACGAGAATGGCCCGGTACTACGACACAATCTACTCAAAAATTCTCGACTACAGTTCTCAGGCCGATTATCTAGAAAGGATAATTGCAAAACACAAGGATCAGAAAAGACCAGGTTCAATTTTGGATGTTGCTTGTGGCACGGGAAACTATACTTTCATTTTTGCAGAACGAGGATGGAAGGCGACTGGGATCGACATCTCCAATGAAATGATCCAAATTGCGACCGAGAAGGCTGCCAAAAAGACCAATCCGCGATTTGTCCGGATGGATATGCGAAAAATCGAGCTTCAAGAAAAATATGATGTTGCAACCGTTCTCTTCGGCGGATTCGGTTACTTACTTGAACATGAAGAAGTCGAGAATTTCCTTGCGGGCGTGGAAAAACGACTTGAGCCACGCGCATTATTGATCTTCGACTTCTGGCAAAACTCTGCAATATTCCCTGCTGCTTCGCGTCCCTCGGGACACACGAGCTGGGATAGGAGTGAGGATGATGATAGATTGATAATCCGGTTGCATACTAGCAAATACAACGCGCAGAGTAACATTCTCAATGTGCAGTTTGACTTCTACATTCTCGACACAAGGGGAAAGAAGCCGGTCGACAATTTCTCAGAAACTCATAAGACAAAGACCTATGCGATTTCACACATTCAGGAGCTTCTTGAGCGAAACAAACTCAAAGCTCTTGCATTCTACGACGGCGATATAGGGAAGTCAAAGAAGGATGAGCCAAAGGATGCGTCTTTCGGTACGTTTCGAGTTCTGGCAGTCGCAACGCCTACCAGTCGATAACTCTGGAAGAGAGGCATAGCACTAGCGTTTGCTAGTGCGCTTTGCAACCTTTGTATAAGAACAAGGTGAACGGACGGAATCGAGTTTCTTGTCTGTTTCCGCGCGCAGGAAATCTGCACAGGACTATTACGGTTTCATCAAAGATCCCATTCACGGTTACGTTCGGATCACTCAGACTGAGAAAGCGATTATCGACACTCGTCCGTTGCAGCGCCTCCGTCGAATCAGGCAATTAGCCGGTTCGGAATACGTCTACCCAGCAGCTAACCACACGCGATTCGAGCACGTACTCGGTGCGATGTATCTTGCGGGGGTTTTGGCAGAGACACTGCCCACGGATTTGCCGTTACAGGAAAGGCATGAGCTCAGAATTGCAGCATTGATACATGACATTGGACACGGCCCGTTCTCGCACGTCTTCGAGCCATTAATGGTGAAGTATCTTCGGAAGACGCATGAGGACTTTGTTCCCTGGCTTGTTTCTAAAACGGAGTTAGCCGATGTTTTAGAGAAGCGAGGTTTCGACTCGAAGAGAATGGGTCGATTGGCAGTCGGCCACGTTGGAGATCGTAGGCGTCCGTACCTTGACCAGGTCATAAGCAGCAGTATTGATGTTGACAAGATGGACTTTCTAGTCCGAGATTCTTTCCACACTGGAGCAGGTTACGGATCAATAGATGTCTATCGACTACTGTACTCGATGGACATCCTAGATGGAAACTTGGCGGTCGACGGGACCGCTATCGCGGCTCTAGAGAGCTTCCTACTCGCTAGGATAGAATCGTTCCGAACCATTTACTTCCATCGTGCTTCTAGGGCAGTCCAAATCATGCTGGTCAAGGCATTGGAAGCAGCCAAAGACGAATTGGCGCTCGTAAAGTTCGACGATCCTGAGGACTTTCTGCGACTTGACGATTACAGTGTATGGACTGGACTCAAGGAGTGCAAGAAGTCACGGGGAATAATGGTCGACCTTGAGTTGCGACGTTTACTGAAGTGCACGTATGAGAGAACCCTGTATGCGACCGAGGAACTCGTTTCTAACGTGATAACGAAACAGGTTGTTAGGGATGACATTCAGAAGGAGATAGCTCGGAAGGCGAAGGTTCCTGAGGAAGACGTGATAATAGACGTGCCAACTCAGCCGTCCGTTCCGTATCACCGCACAGTTGAGATGCAGCCTCTCGACATTCCCGTCTTCCTACGCCTTTCCCAAGGAAGGAAAAGGAAGGCCCAATTGGCAGAAGTGTCAAGGATCGGCTTCGTTCTCCAAGCCTTCATGAACATAATCCGTGTTTACACTAAGGAGAAGCATCGCGATCGTGTTGAGCAGGTGTCGAAGCAGATTCTGGGAGAGACACCAGTTTCTGCAAAAATATCCGTATAGGAATACCCTGCGACAATTAAGCATCCTTGGGAAACCTGTACTATGCGTTAATCCCAAGAAGTTACACCAGCAATTTATTGCATCCTAGGAAAAGAATCCTATATCCTAAGAAATCGGTGTT
>VBBH01000143.1 GCA_005888695.1 Candidatus Bathyarchaeota archaeon | reverse complement strand
GACGGTGTAAAGGAACTGTTGAAGGAACTTGGGGGAAACGCGTTGAATTGGCTCTCTGAACGAGCAAAGAGCTGGCCTAGCGAATCGGAAATGCTAATCGAGGTTGCGGGGAGGACATGCTACGAAAGCTTCGGGACGGGAATCAATCCGAACATTACTAAGGTCAGAAATGATCCAAAGGAATACTTCCGGAATATTCTCAGCAAAGGCGACGGAAGTATCCTAGAACATGCAACCGTTAGTTTTGCGCTCTTGTGGGTAAGCCGTGTTCTAACCCACGAACTTGTCCGTCACAGGGTCGGAACGGCCTATTCGCAGGAGAGTTTGCGATATGTCAGAATTGAGGAGATAAAGATGCCGGATTGGAAGACAAGTGTCGACCCACAGAAAATGTCGGTTGAGATAGAGGAAAAGATGACTCGTGCTGTCAAAGAACTAGAGTCGAAATATCGGGATATAATTGACAAGTTGGACTGGGACACATTATCGTTCGCTGAGAAAAAGAGCATCACTTCTGCTATCAGAAGAATCCTTCCTCAAGGTTTGTCGACTGTTATCGTCTTCACTGCAAACCACCGAACTCTCAGATGGCTAATCGAGATGAGGACGAGTCCTGGTGCCGAGTACGAGATAAGAAGAATATTCGGCCAGATAGCCGAGATTTGCCTAAGGGACTACCCCTTGATCTACAACGACTTTGAGAGCACCAAGCTTCAGGATGGGACCCTGCAGTATAAGCCGACATTGCGTTCGAAGGTCTAGTAGCTCTTGGCCTGAACCAGACCGTTTCAGAGCAAATACAACCGCTGGAGTTCGCCTCCCTTCGTATTTTAGCAATTATTTTTTCTAATGCGCCTCAAAATGAATGAGAAAAGGTCGAATTCCCGTATTTTGCCCCTATAATTCATTCTGCAACAAGTGGTCCATTCAGCTTATGGCTGGGGGCTTAGGCGGGTCTGCCGATTCATAGTGATTCTCGGACGCATCCTATTTCTCTGTAAGTTTAAATAACGTCCGGGCGGTTTTTCTAGGTTGCTTCTGTTTTGATCATCCCGTGTGAGGTGGCCTCAAAGTCGGTCATCCCAGCCTTGAGAGCGATGGTTGCCCGAGAGTTGATGGAGGGTTATGGAATGAAACAGGAACTCGTTGCATCTAGGCTTGGTGTCACTCAGGCTGCTGTTAGCAAGTACCGCCACCTAGTCAGGGGAGAAGCTGTCCGTCTTGGATCGCCTAGCGAAGTGCAGACTATCAGTCACGAGATTGCTGCATCGTTAGCCGGCGAGACTCCTAATCCTATTGAGGTTTCACAAAAGTTCTGCCAAGCATGCACGGACATCCGGGCACTTGGGTTGATGTGCGAGACCTGTAGGAAGGTGGACCCTACATGGGACGTTGAGCATTGCACGATTTGTTTCGGTAGCCACAGCTGCACTGGGACCATGCCGATTACTATCGAGACCGGCAGTATCGCTAGGTACCGCACGATTCCGATTCGAAAGTAATTCTGACGCCCGATTCAGTGACGACTTGCTATAGATTATCTTTTCTTAGAAGCCCTTCCGTGTTCGATACGTATGCACGCGTCTTGAATCACCTGAAGTCCTTCTCTTCTAGCTTCCTCTGCTGCTTTTGAGTCTGAAATCCCTAGCTGCATCCAAACAGTTTTCAAGTGTCCGTATTTCTCTTTCAACTGAACAGCGTCGGCCACGATCGGAGGAACGTCTTGAGACGGTCTGAAGATGTCGACCAAGTCTATCATCCTTGCCTTCTCCTCTGGAATATCCAATAGGCTCTTGTAGGAGGTTTCTTCCAATATACGGTCCGTTGTGGGGTTCACGGGAATGATCTTGTAACCGTGCGATTTCAGATACGCGGCAACAGTGTGACTGTCTTTCGTGGGGTCTCGGGAGGCTCCTACAACAGCTATAGTCTTCGAATCCAGTGCAGAACGTATCTCTTCAGGTTTATTCATGATCTAGTTCCTGACTCTTCATACGCCAGTTGACCTCTTAGAGTCGTTAGTTAGGCTAGTACTTAATGAGCCTGCCAGCCGTTGAGGACTTTCTGTACGGTCCTCTCTTTCGCTTCCGAGCCTTCGTCCGCGCCTCTCGACGTTTGATGAACCTGTCTTCTTCGCTCAGATTTCCAAACACTATCCAAACTGCGGGTTTCGACAGTCACACAACACCCTTAGGCTCAACTCTTAAATTATTGTCCACCCACGTCAGAGGCTAGCATCCCGAGCAATTGTCTGTGAAAACAACGGAGAATACAATATCTTGATGCGAGGCGGTATGCTTCGGAGGAAACAGCACAACTCTGCCCCGGGCTCAGCTCTTGGGAATACCCCAGAAGCCGTGATGGCCAGCAGGCTCATGGATTTGACCGGTGGAAACACCGAACTTTACCAAGCCCTTGCAAGACTCTTGATTCTCGACCCGAAAAAGATCAACATTCCCCTCGAGACTTTTCTAACAGAAGCTCAAGACTTTGAGACACAAGGCAACAAGCTCCGTGCAGAAGTTGCTTACCGGGTCGCAGGAGCCTTATCCCTGTTCCAGGGAGACACCGAAGGCGTGCGGAAATACTTCTCGAAGGCCCTCATTATAGCAGGCAATTCACGCGGGGAGTATAAGATGCTCATGGACCATCTCGACGATGCCGTTGCTGTTGCAAAAAGATACTACGGTAGCATCTAGATCGTAACGCCTATTGTTTTCTAAGATAATTCTGTTCTCTCTTTTCTAGCTGATAGAAGGCCCCGTTTTCATTCGTCGAAGGATGCAATGTTAGTAGAGCCCCGGGCTTCAGATAATCCCGCGTGATTCTGGAATCGATCGGGGCGAAAACTCTGGGCCCTTCTTCCAATTCGGCTAGTCCGAGAAGGTAGGGGGTTTCCTTCTGAAACTCTGGTGGAGCGAAGAACACTTCTGTAAAAGTGATAAGCTTACAATTTTCGTTCAACGGCACCCAGTCAAACTTGGTGCTTCTGCATTTGGGACAGTCGGCCTTTGGCGGAAAATACAGCGAATCGCACTCCAAACATTTTGTGCCTGCCAGTTCTCCTTTCTTCAGGTAATCGACAATTGGGGCAACTTTTGCCTGCGATACATACCCGTGTTTTCCGAACTTTTCGAATCCCATTAGAACTCTTAACCTCGGAGAATTGTGACTGCCGCATACATTCCGATGCCGCCAATGTTCTGTGCCAGTCCGACCTTTGCGTTATCAACCTGCAAGTCACCAGCTTCTCCCCTCAACTGTCTGACGAGCGCAGTAATCTGGCTGGCACCTGTCGCACCGACCGGATGACCTTTGGCTATTAATCCGCCATCGATGTTAACAGGTATTCTGCCGCCTAGGTCAGTCTCTTCCCTTTCTAGTAGTTTGGCACCAGTACCGGGGCGGGCGAATCCGAGATCTTCATAGTTGAGTATCTCGGTTATTGAGAACGAGTCGTGGACTTCGGCAATATCTACGTCTCTGGGAAGGACATGGGCCATTTTGTAAGCTTCCTTGGCTGCATTCTTTGTGACTTGGAAGCTTGTCATTGGTCCTGTCCGTCCTGCTAAGGACATGGGGCTGGAGGCAAGTCCAAGTCCAGCTATCCATACCGGCCGGTCGGATAGTTTCTGGACCTTATTTCTGCTGGCTACGAGAATGCAGGCGGCTCCGTCGGCATTAGCACAACAGTCATAGAGCTTCAGAGGGTATGACACCATTCGAGACTTGAGGACTTCCTCGATCTCAACGGGTTTCTGAAACATCGCCTTTGGATTCTTGGTCCCGTATTTCCGATTCTTGACTGGGACTAAGGCCATCTGTTCCTGAGTTGTGCCATATCGCGCCATGTGGGCGTTGGCATACATTGCGTAGTACGCGGGCATGGTCGTGCCGAAGGGCGATTCCCACATTACATCCCCTGCGCGTCCCATCAATTCCTGTATCTCCTCGGAAGAAAGTTCGGTCATCTTCTGGACGCCTACTATTGCTACGATATCGTGCAGGCGAGAGTTTACGAGAGCCCAGGCCGTTCGTAGTCCGACGGCACTTGATGCGCATGCAGCCTCAACATTGAAGGTTGGCGCAGGATTTAGTCCTAGATATTCCGCAACTACTCCTGCAGGAGATCGCTGTTTGTCATAGTGTGTCGCCGAACACACTAGAGAGGCGTCAATATCTGAAGTATCAATTTCAGCGTCATCAAGCGCCTCTCTGTATGCTTCGAAAGCTAGCTCTCGGAGCGAGGCGTCGCTCCGCTTTCCGAAGCGGGAATGTCCGACGCCGATGATGCCTACTCTGCCCATTGCAATGTATGATCCGGGGCGTCTCTAGAAGAATGTTTCTTCTTCTTAATGGAAGGACCAATAGGTACGTGGAAAATGGGAAGATTATCAGGGAACTAGGATTCCATTCGGATGGTGTCCCTGCAGCTCAAGCCTCTTTAGGTTCGGCATAAAGGAAGGTTATTCCGCCTGTAGCCATCTTCACCGCGTGTTTTCCCGACTCGCGTGAGGCAGGGCTTTCCAAGGCCCGTTTCAAGGCTTCCATGTTCTCGAACTCTACCTCCACGATCTGGTAGAATGCAGGTTCTCCCTTCGGCGCGCCGGTGATCTTGTTAACTGTATATTTTTTCACGCCAGGCATTCGCTTGGCCAACGGGACATGCTCTTTCCAATACTCCTCGTCGAATGCTTTCGGATCGGTTGGTTTGCCGAATAAGATCATGATTTTGGCTGGTATTTTTGTCACCTAGAAACTCGTCGCGATCGTCTCATCCTTCTTAACCTGCACTTCGACTCCTTCTACTCCGATTTCAGGGATTGCTGGGACCATTATTCCAATTTCCTCTATTTCCTTTCTCTTCTTTTCTATCGCTTCACGCCAGAATTTCATTTTTTCTTCTAGGGTGAGCGTGCCGAGGCCAGTATTGCGTGCAACTTCTTCGAGTTCCTGATCAACCTTCTCAAAGTCACCGGGTAGTTTCCAGAAGTCTGTCTTGGGCCGGTATAGAAGTGGAGATAGGAAGATGAATCCTTGCTTCATCTGTCTGGTTATGGTGTGTTTTTGTTCTTCGGAGAAGTTTTCTGCCATACCCCGGAGCAGGGCCATGGTTGCGACGAGATGGCGGGTTTCGTCTCGGGTTATGTTTTGGAAGGCTTGACGGTAGACGTCAAGTTTGCTTGTCTGACGCATTATGTTGAAAATTGTCTCGCCCCCTATCTCGGCGAAGAAGAAGCCTGCGAATAGGATCTCTGGCGGA
>VBBH01000069.1 GCA_005888695.1 Candidatus Bathyarchaeota archaeon | reverse complement strand
CGATAGAAGTGTATCAGAAGCTAGGGGCTCGGTTCCGAGAGCATTGGCGAATCATGCAGATTACGGGCGAAGATTTGAAACGCCTATCTGAAACAGAAGTGTGATCGATCACCCGGATTTCTTAGGAGATGCTGGCTATGGTCCTGATCGCCTCGAACGCCTCTGCGAAGTCTTCGATCAGATCCTCTGTCGCCTCGACTCCGACCGATACTCGAATTAGTCCGTCAGTGATCCCGAGTTTTTTCCTATCTTCCGGAGACATTCCTGAGTGTGAGGTGGCCGCTGGTCTAGTGAGTAGGCTTTCGACTCCGCCGAGGCTCACCGTGATGATCGGGATGGAGACGTTTTTCATGAATTGCTCGGCCGCTGTTTTGCCACCTTTCGGTTCGAAGCTTAGCATGCCGCTGAACCCGTCAAACAACTGTCCCGCCCGGTTGTGTTGGGGATGGCTCATGAGCCCTGGACAGTTGACGTTCGCAACCGCGTTATGCTCCTCTAGAAATCTCGCGATCTTGAGAGCGCTCTCATTGTGTTGTTTCATGCGCAAAGCCAGTGTCTTCATTCCTCTGTGCAACAGGAAACACGCATGCGGGTCCAGACTACCACCAAGATGGTCCAGTCGATGTTTGACTTTGCTAATTAGTTCCGAGCTTCCAATGACCGCTCCCGCAACGATATCGGAGTGCCCGTTCAGATATTTCGTTCCACTATGGAGTGAGAGGTCGAATCCGTGCTCGATGGGACGGAAGTTTATCGGGCTCGCGAAGGTGTTGTCGATCATAGATACGAGGCCATGTTTCTTGGCGAAGGTGACAACGGCCTTGTGGTCGGCCACCTCCAGCATCGGATTCGTCATGGTCTCGACATAGATCGCCTTCGTGTTGGGCCGGCGTTTCTTCTCCCATGACTCCGGGTCGTTGCCATCGATGAAATCATAGGATATGCCGAACGTGTGGAGGTCTTTCGTGACAAAATCGTGGGTCCCACCATACAAGCAGTTCTGGACGAGAAGGTGATCCCCGTTGTGAAGAAAGGTCAGTAATGTCGTGGAGATTGCGGCCATTCCACTCGATGTTACGAGGGCATCTTCTGCGCCTTCGATCGCGGCAAGCTTCTCGTGGAGCGCCTGAGCATTCGGTGTGTTGTTTAGACGAATATACTGAATATCATGATATCCCTCTTCTTTCCGGGTCTCGAACATTGCCGACTGGAAAATCGGCATACTAACAGCCCCCTGAACCCTAGGGTCCGGCTCACCGGAATGAATCAGCTTAGTTTCAATATCCTTGAACTTTTTCTCTTTCAAGACAAGAACCAGATGTATGATCGCTCAAACAATTATACTTGGGATAGCTAAACCCTTGCGCCTAGCTCACGCTGGATAGAGATGACTTTACGGTTGTTACATTGGCTCTGTAAGTTTTCCCAGCTTGTTCGTCAGCGCAGCATTCTGTGAATAGTCAACGGGACAGGCGATGACCGAGACGTGATTATCGGCCAACGCGCGCTTCAGCGTAGGAAGTAGATCTCCAGCTCGCGTTATCAAGTAGCCTTTGGCGCCGAAGCTCTCAGCGAACTTGACAAAGTCCGGGTTGCCAAAGTCAACATGCGAGTGGTGTCCCAGCTCCAAGTCCATCTCCCACTTGATCATGCCATATGACCCGTCCACCCAGGCCAATACTACAAGCGGTATCTTCTCTCTCACAGCGGTCTCGAGCTCCATCGAGTTCATTAAGAAACCAGCGTCTCCCGCAATCGCGAGGACTTTACGATCCGGAAAAGCGAGCTTTGCAGCAATCGCTCCGGGCAGAGCGAAGGCCATCGTTGAAAGACCGTTTGAGACGATGCAAGTATTCGGCTGATATGTCGGG
This sequence comes from Candidatus Bathyarchaeota archaeon, assembly GCA_005888695.1. The sequence continues at coordinate 2,034 of VBBH01000069.1, read as the reverse complement.
TAAAGCCGGGCCATCCACATCTTTACCGCACCCGTGTCAACCAGCGCTATGTCTTGGGCACCCATCGCTGCTCGGATATCCGCGACAAGCCGCTGAGGTTTTACTGGGTAGGAGTTGTCGTTTCTTCCCATCTCAAGCTCCTCCTTTAGCAGGTGACGAATCTTCTGACCAATTGAATTCGCTGTTGGTTTGGGTTTGGTCTCGCGGGCGAGAGCGTCGAGTGATTCTGAAATGTCACCTTGGATACCGACAGCGAGATGATAGTGGGCGTCGACCTGTGCAGGATAACGATGGATGTGAATGATCTGCTTGTCACCCGTCGGATTGATCTTCACGGGATCGAATTCTTGCATGTCATACCCGACACTCAGAATCACATCTGCCTGGTCGAAGCCAAAATTGGCGTAGTCGCGTACCATGACTCCTATCGTACCGAGCGCGTTTGGATGGTTGTCCGGAAAGACTCCCTTACCCATGAAAGTCGTCGCGACAGGGATGTGAAGACGCTCGGAGACACGAACAAGTGCTTCACTCGCGTGATTGCGCACGGCACCGTGTCCCGCAAGCATCACAGGATTCTTCGCAGCTTCCAAGACTTTTGCAGCACGCGATATCTGAGCGGGAGACGGAGAGGTGTCGCGCACCACATTGATCTCTAGTGGGGGATAACCTGTAGGAACGACCATTTTTTCGACATCCTCTGGAAGTGCAAGATAGACGGCGCCAGGACGTTCTGTCTGGGCAAGTTTGAAGGCCTTCCTGACCATCTCCGGCACAGCTTCCGGTCTCGGGATTAGTTCAGCCCACTTTGTGACGGGCTTGAACATGCTGACGAGATCGATTATCTGGTGGGATTCTTTGTAGATCCGGTTCAAGCCCCCTTGCGCGGTGATGGCGACTAGCGGGACGCTGTCGGTGTTGGCGTCCGCTGTTCCCAGTAAGAGGTTGATGGCCCCGGGTCCCAGGGTCCCTATGCAGACACCTGCTTGATCGGTCAGACGACCATAGATGTCGGCCATGAACGACGCAGCTTGTTCGTGACGGACAAGAACGAAGTGGATAGATGATTTGTCTAGCGCGTCAATGACATGTATGTTCTCCTCGCCAGGGATACCAAAAGCGTACTTGACACCCTCATTCTCCAAGCATTGAACGAGAAGTTGAGCGGCAGTAACCGGCACTTGTTTCGTGCCCTCCCTTTTCGGAGGCGAAGAGTGTTCCATTGAGGTTCTTAGACTCCTCCAACAAAGCACCCGGCTCGATTCAATTTCTATTTAACGTGAAATCTCCAAGGCTCTTGGAGCAGGGCTCGAATCGTCCTACGATCGTTCAAGCGCTAGCCGCGCAGGCTCTCTTTGTCAGTTGATGATTGCGTACCGGTTGTCACGTTCCCCATCGGACCCTTCCCGGGGTCCGGAGGATGCTCGTTAAACCGACTCGTGGCATAGACCCATGAGACGTTCGGCAGTTTTCCTGCGGCCGCATCTTTGGCGAACTGGTCGGAGGTGAACTTGTTTCTCCCTCCAACGCCGCTCAGATATTGAAACGCGTATCCGCCGTAGTTTCCCCAGCTCAGTTTGTGCGACTCGATGCTCAGGGGGAGCGATGAAGCGATTCTGGACGGGTCTCCGGGGTGAGGGTTGTCGATGAAGGGAGAACCGGCAGCTAATACCATCGAGTGGTTGGGCGTGGATGGTCCCGCAACGTCCGTGAAGTACTGGTCGCGCAGGGTGAACTTTCTCGCGTAGGCAAAGTATGCTGGAATGTCAGCCTCAACGAACTGTTGGCGGACCGAAGTCGTCTGGCGAGTCAGCCAGGCGCTGTGCCGGTGATCCGGGTCCTGTGGGGGCGGATTAGGAGACCTCGGCATAGTCATCCCGTTAACTCCCGGAAAAGTGCCAAAGTAATTGTCGAAAGTGTGGTTCTCCTTGAAAATAATCTCTACGTGATCGACCTCACCAGAGGCTATGGCGCCAAGCGGTCGCTTCGCCGCAGACATGTGAAGCAGAGGAAGCTCCGAGAAATCGGTTTATG
>VBBH01000068.1 GCA_005888695.1 Candidatus Bathyarchaeota archaeon | reverse complement strand
GTTCCATTCACTTACATGTTGATCTCGGGATCATTCTTCGCAATACTGTTCAACTTCAACATTCCTCCGTTGAAGAAGTACAAGTGGTTCATCAGCATCCCACTCTCGATTCCTCTTGCTCTATTCTCGAATCTGTTCTTTCCATTGGTCGCGGTCGCGTCGCCACCCTGGGTCTTCATAGAACTATTACTCTTCTCGCCAATAGGTGCTGTCTACAGCGGCTTCACCTACGAGCATTCGGTCTTGCACATGGGCGATTACCGGGCAAGATTGAGACGGTTCTTGCAACAGACCGACAAGGCGAAGAAGGAAGGGGATCTGATTCCCGAGGAGAAGGGAGGCTTCGTCTACTTTACCTACCGACTCTTGGGGAAGAGGGTCGCAAGTTTTCTTCCATTCTTCAAGGGTCTCAAACAGGTGCTACTCCTCGCGGGTATGAAGGTGGGCTACAAGGCTTACGTTAGCCTCATGGCCTTCGCGGGCTTACTTGGATTCGTCGTCTCATTCTTCGTATGGCTTGTACTACTGTCTCCAGCGGTCGGGCTGGGAAGCTCGATTGGACTTGGATTCGCAGGAGACAACATAATCTTCACTTTCATCGCGGCATTATTCATGTCCATCGTGACCGGCCTCGCAGTCTTGGGAATGTTCTATGCCATACCTTTCTTCAAACTTGGCAGTAGACGCACGAGATTGGATCAGTACCTACCATTCACTTCCAGTTACATGACCGTTCTAGCCAGTGCAGGCGTGACGCCTGAAAGGATCCTTAGGTCTACAGCAGAGAAGGATCCAAGGTTCATGCTCTCTGATGAGATAGCCAACGTCGTTGGACGCGTTGATCTGTTGGGCTTCGACATCATACACGCGTTGAATGCTGAAGTCGAACGATCGCCTTCAACAAACTATCAGGACCTACTAAGAGGATTCGCCGGGGTCATAAGAACGGGCGGTGATATGAAGAAATTCTTCCAAGGTATCACAGACCACTTATTCCAGAAGCGTCACCTTTCCGTCCAATCCTTCCTCGACACCCTCGGAATCCTAGCGGAGACGTATGTGCTGATGCTGATCGCGTTTCCATTGATGTTAGTCGTCATGTTATCAATCATGGCCTCCATCGGAGGCAGTCTCGGCGGCATCGACGTCTTCTCGTTCATGTACCTGCTAGCGTTCATACTCATCCCGATCTGTGGGGTCATGTTCCTCTTCATACTGGACACTATGCAGCCGAAGGGTTAAGAAAAAAGGGATTCATGAGAAAAATGTCATCAGATCAATCATCGTCCACTCCTCCGCCTGGATCGGACGGGCCCTCAGCGAGAGTTCCAGACGCAAGTCCGGACCTTGGAGGGAAGAAGGGGCAGTTCAAGGGTAGACTGGAGAGTTCGGTCATACTCGTGGTCGGGAAGATCACGAGGAAGCTTGTCTGGGTATTCAGCGGACTAATCTTCGGCGGAGTAATGCTTTGGGGAATCGTCGAAATGGCGATCTACGGGGTTCCGGTCAAGATAGGATTCATTGGACAAACGGGTAACTTCACTGCTGACAGGTTCCTACTCTTTGCCGTCATCTTGAGCATGGTTCCTCCATCACTCCTGTACTTCTTGGACAGTAAGCGAAGAGATTCCATAGACAACAATATTCCTCATCTGTTGCGGGATATCGCTGATTCTGGACGTAGCGGAATGACGCTGACAAGGTCGATCGAAATATCGGCGGAGCGAGATTATGGACCCTTGACCAAGGAGCTCAGAAAATTGATTGCAAAGATCAGCTTCAGAGTCCCATTGGAGAAGGCATTGCAGTACTTTGCTGATCGGACGGGTACGCAATTGGCCCGGAGGAGTGCTATGTTGATCTCGGAGGCGAACAAGTCTGGAGGCGACATCCAGGAGAGCATGGAATCGGTTGCGAAACATGTTCAGGAGATCCAGTACCTTGAGAGGAAGAGGAGAGCCTCAATGCGGCCCTTCATCGGTGTCATGTACATCAGCTTCGCAGTCTTCCTAGTCACTGTGTATTTGTTGATCAAGAGCTTCTTCACCCAGTTGGCAAACACGAACTTCGGAGGCGGCGCGTCACAGACAGTGGGTGGAGTGGGCTTCAACTTTGTTAGTCTTCCACTCGATAAGATCACGGCGGTCTTTCTCTACATGGCGATGATAGAGGCGATCTTTGCCGGCTTGGTTGGTGGGAAGATGGCGACAGGTTATCTGAAGGATGGATTGAAGCATGCAGTGATACTGATGAGTATCTGCTTCATCACGTTCGTCTTCTTCATCTAAGCCTTCCGATAAGACGGGATAGTGGTCGACTCTAGAAGAGTCTTTCACGTCAGAGCTCTTAGTCCCACGTAGGTGAAAGGCGTGTGGATTCGGGCTTTTGACCGGTTTGCTCCATGAGGGAGCATTGGCAGGATTCGTTCGGACTCAGTCTCGAGGTTTCACGGCTAGGTGGGTGTACCAATCTACCAAACAATGGATTCAGATCATCACTCCCACGGGGGTTTACGGTTGTAAGGAGATTGCGACAATAACGACCGATCATACATGTGGCTTGAACGTTTACACTCAACCAGGGAGAATCGACCAGTACAACTGGCAGGTCGAGCTGAGGTGGGAGACATTTGCCTTAACAGGTACTTGCGCATGCAACGCATTATTCGATAATGTCCTGGTGACAGACGAGACCCCGGCAAGCAGTGGTATCGTTCAGCCAAGTGCTTCACTCGATTCGGGTCTCATTTTGCTGATCGGAGCTATCGGACTCGCGATGAGCCTCGTAGCAGGGGCGATAATCCTGGCTGTTATGCAAAGGAAGAAAGGCGAAATCACTGCCGCGCTTGCAACTACTGGGTCCAGTATTGACCAAAGTTTGGAGGAAATAAGTCGTCCTTGAGGTAATCCTCCGCTCAAGGGTTCTCTCGAAAAGAGAGGCGGTCTGGTCCGGAGATGACTCCACGCGAGAGTGCCATGGAAATTGAAGAGGCTCAGTAGCTCCCACGTTCGATGCTGATATTTCTCGGGAAATTATGTTGAACGGCTTGTTCAAAACAATTCGATTAAGACCCTGCTGAGACAGATTATTCGGGCCAATGGGGGTTCAAGAGTGCTCAAGAAATTGGGAGATTATCGGCGGCTCAAGATCATCGCAGTCCTGAGCATCCTGGTAATAGTGGCCTCAGCGGTTACGGTAGCGGTCCCCGTTTACGCGAAATCGGATCATTCTGTCAAGTCCGAACATTCAGCACAAAGCCGCACGACAATATTTGGAAAGGGCGCCAGCTTTACGATCACTGGAACAGGCACAGTCTATGACATTGCCGATCAGACGAAGACAGCGAATGTGGATCTGCGACTCACTGCGACCGCTGAGAAGGTAACAGTCGGTGTTGCAAAGCTCTCGGTCAGCGGGGGGACCCTCAAAGTGGGAAGCGAAACTTTCACGGTCGAGAAGGGCACGGGACGACTGAACGTTCATAGTAAGAAGATACTCTTGCACATCGAACTCAAAGATGGCAGTGGAAAGATATGGCACTTGATATTGTACGGGAAAATGTCGTCAAGCATACCCAAGACATTGCCGAACGGTTCTAGCGTGACCGTTGATTTCATGAAGCCTCAGAGCAAGATCGCTGGTAAATGGTTCCTGTCAATTCCCAGCGCGACCATAACAAGGTCGGCCTAAACTCCCACCTCTTTCTTGTCAACAGATTAGAATCGGATGAGGGTCGAGATTAATGTCATTAGATGGCAAGTCGTTAATTCTCGGAATCATACTTGGTCTCATAGTTGGAGTACTCGCTGGGATTATCATAGAATATGAGTACTTGATCATATAGCTTCCCGGCTAATCTATCAAAATCGACGAGATGAGCTGCTTGGAAATTT
>VBBH01000067.1 GCA_005888695.1 Candidatus Bathyarchaeota archaeon | reverse complement strand
AACCCGATTAAGCTCGCACGCTTGATTATGGAGAAAACCGATCACGTGTTGATAGCCGGAAAGACGGCAAGAATACTAGCTAATGCGTTTGCACTTGAGAAAGCCGATCTCAGAACAAGCGAAAGGCTTTCGACCTGGAGAAGAGAAAAGAGAATATTTCAAAACGGAAGATCAAGAGACTTCAAAAGAAACTCTGCTCTTCTCGCGTCGGGCACACTCGGACAAATCGTCGATACAGTCGGAGCGCTGGCGCTAGATTCCCACGGAAGGACTGCAGCAGGAGCTTCCACAGGCGGAATGACCCTCAAACTGCCCGGAAGAATCGGTGACACTGCCGTGATTGGAGCAGGGCTTTACGCGGACGATCGGCTAGGTGCAGCTACAGCTACGGGAATAGGGGAGCTAGCAATCAGGATGGTGCTTTCGAAATCAGCCTGTGATCTTATGAGATCAAAAACGCCACAGGCAGCCTCAACCCAGATAATCAGATCTGCGAATTCGAGAGTCGGACGAGGATTGGGCATCATAGCATTGGATAGGAAAGGCCGCTATGGAGCGGCACACAGTACCAAGCACCTTTGCTGGGCGACACTCGATAGCAAAGGAGGTCTGGCGAGAATGAACGGTCAGCGAGTCCCTTGATGACGGCGCAATTGAGCGAGAAGGCTTTTAAGCCGACAATTTTGCGTTAAGCCGCATCCTCAAAAGGGGCTGGTCAAAATTGCTAGAAAGGACGCAATTTGAGGAGTGGGGAGAAGAGGAGGACTGGGGCGGAGACGATGAATGGGGAGACAATGACTGGGGCAGTGGCGACGATTCTAACGGCGAAGAGAACTAAGGAATCACTTCCAAGCCCAAGAAACTACTCTGAGTCTTGATCCATCGACCGAACAAGAGTCATGGGCAATTCACTGTTCCCATGTTATAAACGGCTGAGTTACGAGTATCATATGTCGCTCCTAACGATTCTGCTTCTTCATAAGGCGAAGAAGAAAAATGAAAAACTTAGATCATACTCTAAAAGCCATCATACTCGTTTTGCTCGGAATTGGCGCCACAGCACTTCTCCCCACACATAACGCATCAGCCGCGACGACAATTCAGAAATCGGACTATCAACAAACTAGCTTCTCACGCGTGGTCGACTTCTATGACTATGTACGCCAGTACGCGACTGAAAACGGGATAACACCACCTTCTAGTACTGAACATGCTTATCTGTATACCAATTACGTTAACGTTCAAGGTTTCCAACTATTCTATGTAGGTCTAGTCAATGCGACGCACAACGGTCGATATGTTACCATACCCATGCAAACATTCTTCGAACACTACAACACCCCCAAGGGCAAAGACGCCATCACGGTATCGTCGTTCCTCTCACTCGTAGCGTTTAACGAAAGTGCTTCGGGTGATCTCTATCCCAACTCACCGGACCGCACCGATTCCGTCTACGCATCTTTCAGTCTCGGCGTAGACATGTCATCTTACACTAGCGGTCATGCAATCCCACTAGTCGCTTCCAGCCAAATGATCCCTCTGACAACCACAGACAACCTTCACTGGACCTGGGGACTCAAATATACTAATCTCAACGCGATCTGGTGGAAGATTAACCCCGACCCGTTCTATCCCAGCTGGGATGCCAATACCCCCAGAGGCATTGCGCAGTACAATGAGTTGACCTTCCAATACAGCTTAACTATTGACCCGACTGCTAAAACCGCGAAGCTAACAGCAAGCTACACCGTTGGTCGTGTTACTGACCTTTGGTTGTTGGGCCAGACCCCAGCATTACACCTGAACTCTACCGGCACATACTACGGGAACGGTACAAGGGTCAACACCCAATCAGTCTACAGCTACCTCCAACAGAGACAAATGAAACTATCAATCGTCCTCGCCAACAAAACCATCCTTGCCAGTGAGAAATCAACAGACAACTCAGAAACAGGCCAGAATGTAGACAACGATACAACCGCAGACGTCAGCAATACGGCAATAGACACGAAGGCTGCCGATGGGGAACCGGTATTCAAGTCTGACTTCGGCGTTAAAGCGAACTACATGTTATACGACGCCTCGGACTCTAACCCAACGAGTGTCCCAGCCGTGACCCGAACTGTGGGAAGATTGGGTTGGGGTGGAAATCCTGCATTTGCATTCCAAAATGTTCTCACCGGCTTTCTACCACTGTTCGTTGCCCACGTAGCTCCGGAACTGTATAGCCAAGCCAAGAGTGGACTTGTTGACTTCAGTGTGTCAAACTACCTTTACATCATATCCTACCCACAGTGGAACGGATACAAGATCGTTCACGACCCCGACTTTACCGCATTCTTCCAGCCATCCCAAGGCACAGGCTTGTTGACCGTGATCTTCATAGCGATCGCGGCTGCGGCAACCGTCGGCGGTGTCGTCGCATTTCTCCTCCGTAAGAGAAGAACAGGAAACATAGCATTGACCTCCGGACCAGCAACGCAAAATCCATCACCACCTTCACCTTCAAGCTCGCCTGGCCCCGCATAAACAAGGGCACACGAGGCAACCTCCTCCCTTTTTTTCAATATCTCTCGCTTCTGTTAGATCCGACCTCACAACCTGACAAGTCAAGCGATTTCGATCAAAATCTTCGAAGGCATTGTTTCGAGCTTCTTCTTCATTTCCTAATTACAAACTCAAGCAACGCTGTATCTTCACGATGCCGGAAATGGTTCACGCAACGTTAATATCCAGTCGCGTGGAGAATTCACTCGATCGGGAGCTTCCGAAGCAAGTCCGAGCAGTGAAGCTTCTGCTTAGCTCCGGTCAGGAAATAGAAAGGAACGGAAAACATGGAATTCTCGGATGAACCCAGAAGCTGGGTGGAGGAGGCGAGGAGCAGGATCAAGCGGATCGAAGATCTAAGCCCGAAAGACAGGCTTGACATGGTCTACGGCATAGGGCTATGCTGTTCAACTCTAGCCAAGAGCATGCAGGGCTGGATGCAATGGATAGGGAACCTATCTCTCAAAGATTTCGACCAGCTAGAGCTCGAGGAAATATTTGGAATAATCAAGAAAGCAACCGTGCAATTGATGGAATTGGATATCGACAAGACGGAAAAATATGAACAATCTCACGGACTGCGTCAAAAGGCGCCAAGTCAAAATCGACTTGTAAGTTAGGCCCGAATCGAACTAGGTTAAGGTCCGAGAAACTAGGTTTCTCAAAACGAACAACCGAAGCAGGCGTCATCCACCTAAGAGGAGGATCGTAGTAATTGCTGAGTTTAGCATACATCCCATAGGAAAAGGCACAAGCGTTGGACGCTACGTGAGGGCCGCTGTGGCTGCCATTTCACGGATTGAAGGGCTCAGGTATCAAGTCAATCCAATGTCAACCGTTCTTGAGGCCGAGAAAATCGAAACTATACTTCGAGCGGTGACGGTCGCTCACAGAGCCGTGAGGGCTCTTGGGGCCCGTAGAGTCTCGTCTTTTCTTAGAATCGATGACAGACAAGACAAGCAAAGAAATATGCAAGACAAAGTCCGGGTTGTAACTTACTAACCAACGATCTGCACAAAACCAAGTCAATCCTCACGTCTCTTGTTGACTCAGAATCAATCATCGATCTCATGAGTGACCGCATGAACCAATGGTCCGATACCTTAGATGGTCCAAGTCCCTCCAACCGCATCCCTAGCTCAGTCCTCGATGCTCGGCCTTCCACATCAATCGCGGCGAAGGGGGTTGAAGATTTGTACGGGGAGCCAAGGAGAGAAGGCCCTTTGTATCACCGACACTCTGACCAGAATGTCGAAGAATGCCAG
>VBBH01000066.1 GCA_005888695.1 Candidatus Bathyarchaeota archaeon | reverse complement strand
CTCGTAACTGTCTCACACGCATCCAACGTACTAGGGACGATTAATCCCGTTCGAGAAATGATCCGTGATGCTCACAAGCATGATTCTCGCGTCCTAGTAGATGCGGCCCAATCTGTACCTCACATGCCCGTCGATGTCCAAGACTTAGACTGTGACTTTCTAGCATTCTCAGGTCACAAGATGTGTGGTCCAACAGGAATCGGAGTCTTGTATGCCAAGAAAGAGCTTCTCGACTCCATGCCACCCTTTCATGGTGGAGGAGAAATGATCCGAGAAGTCCACATGTACGAGTCCACATGGAAAGATCCCCCGTACAAGTTTGAAGCAGGAACCACGAATATAGCGGGCGCGATAGGTTTAGGCGCAGCCGTCGACTATCTCAACCACATAGGCATGAGGAAGATCCGTTTGCACGAACAGGAACTGACTCGATATGCGCTCGACCGTTTGTCTCAGATCAAGGGCATCTCAATCTATGGACCCAAGGACCCATCACAAAGAGAAGCAGTCGTCAGCTTCAACGTTGGCGATATTCACGCGCATGACATGGCGACACTCCTGGACGAGGATGCTATATGCGTCCGGTCTGGGCATCACTGTGCCCAGCCTTTAATGGAACGACTAGGAGTCTCTGCGACGACGAGAGCAAGTTTCTACCTCTACAATACTGAACAAGAGGTAGATCGCTTGACAGAGTCATTAGAAAAGGCAAAGAGAGTGTTCAAGCTATGAGCTCGATATACTCCGACATAATCCTCGATTATTACAGGTACCCGAGGAACAAAGGACAAATTACAAATCCACGGATCAAGGCTAAGGATTCTAATCCGTTGTGTGGCGATGTTGTCGAGATCCAAATGCAACTTGACGGAGACACTAGAGTCAGTGAGATTAAGTTTGACGGTCATGGCTGCGCAATTAGCCAAGCTTCCGCATCAATGCTAACCGAGCTAGTGAAGGGAAAGTCTTTGGACGAGGTGAGAAAGATTGCGAAGGAGAATGTTCTCGAGCTGATCGGAGGCGAGTTGAGCGCGGTGAGAATGAAATGCGCACTATTATCATTGAAAGTCTTGAAAACAGGTGTCTACACGTACTTAGGCTCGTTAGAAGAAAGCAAGGAAGAAATCTCAACCCTATCCTAGAATGCCTGACCGAATCTTTTCTTTCTAACCGGACCGCTAATGCCTGGCAGAGATTGTTACCTAGGCTTATACTCAAATTGATCACGCAATTGGATTTGAGATGGGAGATCTACGATGAACTTTGATCAATTCACAGTGGCACTATTGATCTTGCGTGCAGACGCGCCTAAGCTCAGTGAGAAGGAGGAGAATGCCCTTCAGGACGCTCACATGGCACACGTAGCCAAGCTTCACGACGAAGGACATCTACTAGCTGCAGGTCCGATTCTGGGAACGTCCGACAGGGAACTGCGAGGCCTAAGCATCTTCAGAGGCTCGCCGAGCGAAGTAAGAGTGCTTGCCGATCAAGATCCCGGAGTCCTCGCTGGAAAATACACCCATCAATTCTTTCCTTGGATCGTTCCCCGAGGAGCCATGAATTTTTCACAAACACCATTCCCGAAATCAATGAGTGATGTTTGAGCGGTTTCATGTCCTAATCTATGTGGAAAACGTCCTGGCGTAGCGGTTGCCAATAATCAACGCATAATCACTCTGCGGCCTCCAAGCGACACAAACGATCCTTTGCTCCGGATCCTCAAACAACCTGCCCTTGATACCATCCTCGACCGTATAACCTAACACGATTCCACCGCCCTGTCCCAATGGTTTAGGAGTACCTGTCCCTACCAAGGCAAATCTGTTTCTGGGCTGCCAAGCTACTGCGGTGGGATAAATCCCTGCCTCCTCCAACTTTACTGAATCAAGAGTCCGACCATTCCAAATGTAGGCGCGTGGTTCCTGCCAGACCAGATCATATCCAACCGCAAGCAATTGATCCTCCATCCCATAGTCGATGGAAATGATATCGGTCTTCTCAGTAATCGCAATGGAATCCAAATGCCTCGATTCATAATCGAACTTGTAAAGAGTGGATGACGGAGTCATGGAAGCGCCGAAGTAGTTTCCCGAAACGAACGCTGACCCTTCTCCGTCCCAGGTTATCGATCGAAGATTGTTAAGCGCACCCTCGACCTCAGCAAGCGAGGCTCCATCCCATACAAATGCGGCACCATCGTTACCAACAATGATCGCATAGGAACCGTCCGGTGACCAACTGGCGCGCCTCAAATTGCTAGCCGTCTTCGAGTCTAACTTCCGCGCTTTGCCTACTTTGTCCGTCAAGATAATTGTCCCCTTGTTGCCAACGGCAAGAATCGTAGAGTCATTTGGATTGTATGAGGCGCAACGAAGATGTTCGTTAGTTTGAGATGTCAATTCATGGAATCGATTATTTTGGAACCGCAGCATCAGACCATTGTTGCCGACTAGTACGGCTTCGTTTCCATTTCTGGACCATGCACCCCACCGAATAGTCGACTTTGGGCTCACAGCTAATCGATGAACGGTGCGTTGTTCTTTGTCGGTGAATCTGAGGAGGATGCTATTTGTCGAAGGTCGACTCATCGCGGTATGCACTACACTATCCGCAATACGCTAGGAACTGAAAAGGGACAGGATCAGCCAGAGAGTAGTCCCAGTGTTCCTAGTGCGAAGATCATTATCCATGCGCCGACGGTCACTGTCACCAAACTCTTCTGATTGCTGAATCCCATAGAATGCTTCAGCGCAAACACGTTAATGATGATAATCCACCCAGCAATTATCGGCGAGATAAACTGCCTGACCTCAGCAATTGAACTCAACACGAACAAAAATCCTGGCGTCACTGAAAAGAAAATGGGCCGGGCCATTCCGGGAAAATCAGTTGAACCCTTGAATATTCTCGTCCCTATCAAATAGACCAACCCAGACCATGACGCAGTAACAAGCAATGCTAGCGCGATGCTCGTGACTAATTGAGCGATCATGAGCAAAGCGCTCAAGGGAAAGACGAGTGCCTCCCCAAGTCCTAGACTCAGTCCCGCTATAGCCACTACTGCGATAGCTTCAAGGTTCGTGATTCTACTATTGTCCTGTTTCAGATCAATGAAAGCTTCTCTCCTCATCTTAGCAACCCCAGCCATTCTCCGGAATAATACACCCAGCTCGAATCGGGTGCTTGGCCGAGTTAGTGATTGTAGTTGGGGCTCGCTCAATTCATTGCTCAACCTGTTGATATCTCAGGGTCCCGTTCTCTAAACCCTCGATAAGAGGGTCTCGACCTTAATCAACTAATAGGAGTCCCATTACGACTACGATAAGCCCGGGTATACTGATGTCTCTACGGAAGAAGCTCGTATCGTCCAAGCCAGCGTTCAAAGCGACGGTAATGCCAGACTTCTTCCTAGACTACATAATCTCATTCCATGGCGGACTCGGAGAAATGACTGACAGATTCGAGGACGTTGCCAAGAGAGGAGGAGGAAACCTCCTCGGCTGGAAACATACAATCGGTCGAGGCGGCAAAGCATCAAATTTCGCCGCCCAACTAGGCAAGCTTGGAGCGGACACTGCCCCCATAATCGAGACCGATATATTGGGACGAACGCTACTGTCCCATTTCGCCGACTACCTCGACCTATCCCATGTCAAGACTGACGGACAGCTCTCTAGCACTGTATCATTGGAGTCGGAACACTCCGGCAAGCAAGTGAACATGATGATCAGCAACACCGGCTCACTCGCAAACTTCGGCCCAGAAAAATTGACTGAAGAGGATAAGGAGTTGATCAGAAGCTCAGACTACGTCTGCCTTGTCAGCTGGAACTTGATCGACAAGGGCACAGATCTGGCGGAGACGATCTTCACAATCGCCAAGGAAGCCGGCAACGCGGTGACATTCTTCGACCCTGGAGATCCAACACCCAGAAAGCCTGACTTGCAAGATTTGACGGAGAGGGTATTGACGAAAGGATTAGCGGACGTATTGAGTGTGAACGAGAACGAGCTCCTACAACTTGCTTCTACTGTAAGCGAAGAAGAGTTCGAGGAGGGCGAA
>VBBH01000065.1 GCA_005888695.1 Candidatus Bathyarchaeota archaeon | reverse complement strand
CTCCCTGTCTCCTTCGTCAGAGCCATCCATTGCGGGACAGGGCCAGTATTACTTGGTCTTCGTCAACACACCTGCACAGTCGCTCATGAAAACCAAGGTTCGGATCGACTTCGACACTTTTCCCACAGTTGCAATCGGCAGAGAGGCAGAGAACGTCGTTGTGGTCCCGGACACTGAGGTTTCACGGACTCACGCCGAGCTAAGCTTGAACGGGAACAAAGTAATCTTGAAGGATCGAGGCAGCACGAACGGAACATACCTATTCGACGGAAAAGATTTCCAGCGGGTCACCGGTACTGTCGAGGTCAAGCCGAACAGCATGATCAAATTCGGGAACAACACTATAGTGAAACTCACCTGTGAATGATAATCTTGGCTGATGCCGTCGAAGCATATCTGTCAAATTATCCTGAAGAAATACGAAGAATAACCATTCAATTGCGCGACATGGCAAAACGGACGATGCCTAAAGCGCGTGAATTCCTCTATTATGAAACTGTCAGCTATTCACTTAGCAATTCCCCAATCGAACGCATCTGCTACATCTCGCCATCGGAGAAACACGTCACCCTTGGATTCTCGTTCGGTGCTCAGCTAAACGACCAAGATCACATGCTAAAGGGCACTAGCAAGCGAGCACGCCATATCACGGTAAAAACGTCGGAAGATGCGAAGAACTCAGCCAGCAAGAAACTGGTAAAGGCAGCCTGGACCAAGGCGGCCGAGACAGTTTCGAAATGGAGGATAGAGATGAGACAACGAAGAGCGCTAATCAGAAAACGTGCACGACGGCACAAACCGACGAACCGAGCTACTCAATCTCGACGCAGAAGACGATAATCAAGGAATATTCAGCCCAGTACTCGGTGCTCAGGGGTTTGCTTTAAGTTCGCGGAACCATCGGGACCTAGTTCTACCCATAAGCAGTGATCAGGATGAAGTATTATGACGAGAAGAAAATGGCCGAGATTCGGAAGACCTTCGAAAAGGAGGTTCTAAATTGGAAAGGAGTAACTTCCAGACAAATGATGGGATGCCTCTGCTACCTTTACAACCGGAAATTCATTGGCTTCCTAGTAACACACGGTATTGTGGTCATGAAGCTCTCTGAAAAAGACCAGACTCTCCTGAAGAAGAAGTTCGGGGGCAAACCGTTCGAGATGGGAGGACAGACGGGCAAGCTCTGGGTGACACCGTTGAAACAGCCCAAAGATGTAAGATCCATTATGCCGTTCGTAAGAAAGAGATACGAAGAGGCATCATCCACACCTCCAAAAACCCTCTAAGAACGTGTGAGGATGCCAGAATCAGGGGACTAAACAAATCGGCGTACCCAGTGATGTTGTGGATTCCATTGGTAACACTCCGATCGTCAGTCTCCACAAAATAGTGCCAAAAGTTTTTTCGATCTACGCACCATAAGCATTCAGTTAATGACTTGATTCTGGCGTATTCTCGGGGAGCCGGATCCGTCCACCGCCGTAGGTTTTCTCAGCATACCAAGTCGTAAGAAACGCGATCCCATCTATGAGAAACGCTTGACTGATGTTGTAGAATCGGAGTTGATCTAGTAAAGATGAGATGACGTACCACACGAGCGCCGCCAGAAGCAATCCGATACCTGCAAACGTCCATCTTCTTGGAAAATCGAAGCCTATCCGCACAAGTCTGGAACTCTTAGTGTTCACAAGTTTGTCCGTACCATAGACGGCGACCTCTCCTTCGTCAACGCCGGATTTGCAGCGACCGGAAAAGTATTGTCGGAGCCAGTAGCCAGCACTGAGATATTGAACGGCTCCCCAAGCAAAAAGCAGTGTTCCCAGAGTAAGACCCAAGACGCCGAGAATGTAGACGTGACTCGCCAAGTTCCTCGATTGTCGAGAATGGCTCCAGATGTAGACGATCATGGCGTAGACTGCGATTGCCGTCGCATAGAAGTCGAAAAGAGTCCCGAGGAAGCCGTCGGAGTAGTAGGAGGTGAAGATTGAGGGGAGGACTCGCCCGGGGAGTATGACTATCCCCGCATTGACGAGATATATGATGGTCGAACTTCTAACTACTCTGACTACGTCTCTTCTCACTATCTGGCCAAGAAGATCTTCAGGAGCAACGGTCCGGGACAAGGATCCGGGAGAGAGAAAACATCGTGCTGTTATAAATGGAGGTCCTCATAGAGACGGGCCATGTTCGCGCGAGGCACGATCCCGATGCACCCAGAGGACCAGCAGCTCTTGGAGATCGCGAGGGATCTATGCCGCAAATTGGGATATTACAACTTGAATCCTAACACGATTTCTTGGAAGGAGAAGATGGGCATCCGAAGATTGCCCGCTGACCATTTCATGATACTAAGGGGGGAAGTCCAGCTTTCAAGTCGAGCAATGGGACAATTGACCCCGGAGGAGTGGCGACCCATGATCGCATCCGGCCTGATATATTACAAGACCCTAACAAGAAACTCGCTAGTTGGAATGTTGACCACGATGTTTCCAATAGCGCTCCTGGTGCCTGCGGTTCTCCTCGTTTCCTTCAAGTACCTCGAAGGTTCTATCCTGACTTACCCCATTGTATTGGCGCTGATCGTCCTTACATTCTTGGCGGGGACGCGTTTCTTGATGTACCCCAAGAGACTCTGGTTCAAGGCCGACGTTGAAGCTGCACGTATCCTCGGCAAGGAATCATTGGTAGAATCTCTTCGGAAGATTGACCAGCTCGACCCGAACCGGACTGGTAAACGAGGTAGTCTTGCTAGGCCCAGCCCGTCAGAACGGGTCGAAAACCTCGCACGGACCGACAAGAGACTCGACACCCGATGATTTGTCTTAAGAAAATTGACGGTGCAATCGACACCCTGACAAGAAGTCCCTCATTTTGAGCCCTGATCGCTGATCGGAGCCTACTTTTTCTGGCCCCCAATGTCTCCCTCGTAAATTTCCGCTATGTTTAAATGAATAAGCCCGTTTCCGCAAAATGCTCTTCCCAGCATAATGAACGAATTACGGCAGTATTCGCTCATTTTGAGGCGCCTGAGAAAATATAATTGTAAAAATAGGGGTGGGTAGCACCTCAAAGCTCAAGACGTGAGAGACACATTCCACACGCTCTCGAACAAATCAGCTAGCCCATCTATGAGCTTGGAAATCTCCCCCTAATGAGATCGGCTTCATCTTCAAGACTCTAAAACGGAAAGAAGTTCGCTAGAAAAAAAAGTTTTACAGGCATTTTCCAAAAGTGCCCTGCGAATTTTTTTGGCCCCCACCCCCAATTATTTTTCTCCAGCCACGCAGACGACACGAATACTTTCACCCATATACTCCAAGCAGGTTTTCCCAAAGGTCCTCCCCACAAAAATCCTAACCTCGGAAGCACAAATCGCCTCCAGCAACCTTCAGAATCGGTCCTTCGGGCTACTCCTGTTTGTTACGATACTCTGTCAACACAGTCTGCTCCTGAACGTCGGACGGTTTAGCGGTCTTAGCCTTCTCCCACTCATCCGCATGAATCAATCCCCCAGCTTGTTCCTTGATCCTCTTCGCTAATGCTGGACCGATCGTTGGGACAGTCATTAGCTCGGTAAGACTTCTCTGCTTGATATCCTCGACCGATTTGAATCCAGCATTGTACAGCATCCTAGCGCGAACCCGTCCAACCCCTTCCAAAGCGACCAGCTTCACAAGCTCCGTCCCAACCCCTTTCGACACTCGCACCCGCAATACTTCCAAGGGCGCGGCCAAGTCTCTGTGCCCAAATAATCGAGCCAGCTCTTGGCTAGCATAGATCAGCCATTCCGAGCCCTGGACCAAACGTGCCAGATCTCCAGGCTCGAACTTTCTCAACTCCAAAATCTGCTCCTCAGACGCCTCATCAATCCAATCCAACAATACCTGAACAGCCTTCAATTCCGACAGGAACTCCTCATAGGCCAGGGGATCCTCGAACTGGTCCGGCGCTTCAAACATGAACTCGTCACTGTGCTGGCTGGCAAGTAGTGATAATTTCTCGTCTTCGCCACCCCTTGGA
>VBBH01000113.1 GCA_005888695.1 Candidatus Bathyarchaeota archaeon | reverse complement strand
CTGACTTGGGAATCCCAGCAACATTTGGGTAATAGAGGCATTCGAAGAAGTAATCGTGATGGTGTCATTGATTATGGTCGTCCCCCAATTGTTGGTCGAAATTTGTCGATTCACGTTCACGGTACAAGTGTTCGTATCGCAACCTGCTCCATTCTGGGCGCTTACATTGAGTTGGAGAAGGGCCCCGATTAAGAGGAAGCTCAGAAGCAGTATGCCAGAGAAACGTCGTTTCATAGACTCCGCGACACCAGTTGGGAAAGACCGTATTGTGATGCGGGTGGATGCGGAGGCCCTCGGTACTTATGTATTCCTTCTAGAACGTGTTTCGCTTTGATAGGTGTCAGATACGAAAAGCATGCTCGTCACAGGATCAGGTGGAAGCGCAGGGAACAATGTCGGTTGGAGTCTACGTGTCAGTAGTGACGGAAGGGCGCTCTCTCTAACAGGGACTGATTCAGACCGAACGAGCCTCGAACTGAATAGATCGCTCGACAACGCATACAAGATCCCAAACGCCAGCGATCCTCGCTACCTGATCATACTGAACAAGATCATCAGGAGACAAAAGGTCGAAGGCGTCTTTCCCCAACCCGACCCTGAATTGGGAACCATCTCACAAGCCCAAGGAAAACTACTGGCGAAAACATTCCTGCCCGACCCTAGCACCGTAAGCATATGTCTCGACAAGTACGCGGCTCTCTTGAAATGGCATGCCACCGGCTTGAGAGATCGCCCCAACCTAATAGCTCGTGCAGGTAGGGGAAATCTTGAGGAACAATTGCGGCAAATACGATTCCCCTGCTGGACTAGAGCGCGTCAAGGAGCCGGAGGACTCATGAGTTGCCTTGCAAAGGACTGGAAGACACTTTCCCACTGGATTAGCTTCCACTGGGATCAAGGCATAGACACGGATTTCAACGTCGAAGAATACCTTCCCGGCAGAGATTTTTGTTTCATATCACTATGGAAAGAGGGCCATCTAATTACCTCAATGGTTCGAGAAAGACTCAGCTGGGTTGGTCACAGAACCGTTGGCACCGGCGGGACCTCGAAGCTCAACCGAGTCGTCCACGTCGAAGACGCAAACCATAAGGCGCTTGCAGCAATCCGAGCAATCACTCCAAAACCACACGGTATTTTCTGCGTAGATCTCAAAGGAGAGGAGCAGGGCATTCCTAAACCAACGGAGATTAACTGTAGGTTTACAACTAATGTCCATTACTCGACGTTGGCTTCGGTGAAATTTGGGAAGCCAGAATGGAACTTTCCATGGTTAGCGGGACGGATGATGCTCGATGAACCGTTTCCGCGTTGCAGAGAACTGGACGCATTGCCCAGTAACTTATGGTTCACAAAGAACGTAGATATGGGATACACGATAGTCGAGGATGAGAACTGGAGGGCGGCGGAAGTAACTTGAACGTCTCAGAGCCTAGGATTTTTTTGCCAGATTCATTCCTTCGAATAGAAGAAAGCCCTGACCTGACGGTCCCAAATAAACAACCAGACTAATGAAAGCATCAATCCAAAGAGCGCCTTCAATCCCGCGTTGAGAAACCTGTGGATCGATCCGGTCTCCGGAAATATTGCGTAAGGAACGATCAGGACTGAGATTAGGCCGAAGCCAAGAAGCATTAGCCCCCATTCGACAGTGAATATCAACGACTGCAAGGCGACAACTCTGAGCTTCAAAGATGGAACGGCCCCATCAACAGAAGAGTCAGAAATCCTAGTATTGAGGACAGGAGATACAGTAAGAAAATCGTCTTGACAATGTCGTACTCGAAAGCAGGCCCGGCTGAAATGATCGTTCGCACAAGGGTTAACGGTGCCCCGCGATCAGGGGTTGAAGATAGCCTCCCGTCAGGAAGCAACATTGTAGGTTTCGATGTCAACCGTCTGTGCTCTGTGAATCTGCGTATCTTCGACAGAAAGAAAAACGAGTTCTGAATATTAGGAAAGATTGCCACAATAGTTGCAATTTCTGCCCTCCCGAGAATTGCTGCCGCTCCAAGGGCCGCCCCAAGTGACAGTTGCCCGACGTTTCCAGAAAAAGCACGGGATGGGTACCTATTGTAAATGTAGAATCCCAGAGAAACGAACAGCAGAAGTGCGTAAAGAAAGATCGGCGTGGGGCTTTGCGCAGTCAGCAAGAGTCCGATTAGAAGACCCGCGCACGCGATCGCAATGCCACCAGCCATGACTCCATTGAGAGGGTCTAGCATGTTGACAGTGTTCGCAGTGACCGAGATTGCTAGGGGAATTATTAGCGGATAAATGATCGGCAGACGAAATCCTCCAAACAATGGTATACCAAGCTCAGGATTGTAGACCTGCCCCGGAAACATGAGACCGAGAATCGACACCGGAACTCCGCAGAGCAGGCCTACCAGAGGCTTGAACATACCTCCCAATCGCCTGAAATCGTCTAAGGCGCCAGCGATAGCCGCGATCCCTACAACTAAGATGAAAGAAATCAGCTGTAGCGAGTACCTTGGATCGACGAGTGAATAGACTCCAGCCAACACGATCAGGGTTATCGCCATAGCTGCTCCACACATCTCGGGGACGATTGTCTTCTCGGTCTTGTGAACGTCAACACCGAAGATACCATGGGAAGAATTCCATGAAATGAGAAAGCGAGTAATAACCGCGGAGACAGGCAGACCGATCGCTCCCAAGAGTAAGGCGACAACTTTGTCCACGAGCGCCGCTTCCCTGATTTCGACAAGCCCGTCTTACGCGTGTATAAAAAGGGGTCTCGTACTTGGAGGGAAGGATTATGAGCACTCAGCTTTTGGGCGCTGAGAAAGAGGCCAGCGTCCAAAAAGTGAACAAGAACAGCCACCCGTTCATTCCTAACACTAGCGAGAGCATTCGTCTCAAGATGCTTGAGGCGATCGGAGTAGGCTCAATCGAAGAATTATACTCTGACATACCCGCTGAAGTGAGAGTCAGTCATCCCCTCAAGATCCCAGCCTTCAACTCTGAGCACGAAGTCCTCACCCACATCGAGGCCCTTTTGTCCCAAAACCAGTCCACTAAGGAAATCCCCACATTTCTTGGAGCTGGAATCTACAATCATTACGTCCCAGCAGCAGTCAAGGCAATAGTCTCGCGAGTAGAGTTCCAGACGGCCTACACGCCCTACCAAGCAGAGATCTCTCAGGGCCTCTTGCAAGCACTGTTCGAGTTCCAGTCAATAATGGCGGACTTGACCGGGATGGAGGTTGTAAACTCCTCACTCTATGACGGCTCAAACGCGATTGGAGAGGCGGTCCGGATGGCCGCGAGATCCACCGGACGCCGGAAAATTCTCATCCCCAAAAGTCTTCACCCAGACCGGCTTTCTGTCCTTAGGAATTATTCTGAGCCCAGCGGGATCAGCATCGAAAAAGTAGACTATGACAAGGAGACGGGTAGCCTCGACATGGGAGACCTTGAATCAAAACTTGACAATGCAACAGCAGCGCTCTACTACGAAGTGCCCTCATTCTTCGGCACCTTGGACCCCGAGGCGACAAGGTTACCGGATAAATGCCATTCACAAGGGGCTCTTGCAATCGTGGCATTCGATCCCATTTCGCTGGGCGGCCTGAAAGGCCCCGGAGACTACAATGCAGACATTGCAGTAGCCGAGGGCCAATCAATATCGACAGAAATGAATTATGGTGGACCCCTTCTGGGCATCATCGGGTGCAGAGGGGAGACCCTTGTCCGTCAGCTGCCAGGACGCATCATTGGAAAGACAACAACTCTAGATGGGAAGAGCCCTGCCTATAGCATGGTTCTGCAAACAAGGGAGCAACACATTCGAAGAGAACGCGCAACATCTAACATTTGCACCAACGAGGCACTTCTTGCCATCGGTGCGGCCGTCTACTTGTCTCTGCTGGGACCCCATGGACTGAAGCAATTATTCGAGACGATAAAGACCAAGACCGAATACGCAATGATGAAACTTTCACAAGTACCCGGCTTGACAGCACCACGCTTCAAGAGTCACTTCTATCAAGAGTTCGTAGTGGGCTTCAACCGATCTAAAGCGTCCGAGGTTAACCGTCGCCTCTTCTCAGAAGGGATCCATGGAGGCA
>VBBH01000112.1 GCA_005888695.1 Candidatus Bathyarchaeota archaeon | reverse complement strand
AGAATGGTGGAAAAGATGGAGTGGCATCACCGGTCAAGACGCAATGCCGGGACATGATCATAATCCCAGAAATGATCGGGCTGACACTGCATTTGCACAGTGGGAAGGAGTTTACTCCCCTGGAGATAAGACCGGAGATGATCGGGCATTACATCGGAGAGTTGGTAATTACGAACCAGAAGGTTGTCCACGGTACGCCAGGCATCGGCGCCTCTAGGTCAAGCATGTACGTCCCGCTCAAGTAAGGCTCGTAGGGATCGCTTAAGGAACGGGGTCCCGACCCCAGTTCTCTGGCTGGCCGTACTTAGCAGGACTGTTCTGAATGAGCTGAGCATATGCCAGATCGAATCTCCGCTGACAAGAGTGTTTTTAGACGGTATCCTCTTCTAGATTGTCGGGGGCCACAAACGCCCGCCTCGAGAGAGCCGGGCTGAGAGAAGATATTTTGATCTTCACGGTGAGGCTTAGGGTGTTAGTGACGCGGGCAACAGCCCCCTTTGGAATCTCTGGCAGTCGCCTTGTGTGTGTTCCGGTCCACGAAGAAATCAAGAACAAAAGTCTTGAAGATACGCCGTTTCCTTAACCAAGACATTCCTTGGGCCACTGTCAAGCCTTTTAGGAGAACAGTTGTCCGGGACAGTTTTGAAAGGCGCAGCCATGACATCGACGATTGATCAGCGGCTGAAACTGGCAACCCGAGGAACAGTCGAGATACTGCAGACATCAGAGCTCCAACGGCTGCTGGAGCAGAAGAATAATCCGCGAGCCTACTGGGGATTCGAATGCTCTGGGATGATGCACTTAGGCTTCGGCCTTGTGTGTGGGGACAAGATCGGACAGATGCTAGACGCTGGGTTTGAGTTCATCGTCTTTCTCGCGGACTGGCATTCTGTAATCAACAACAAGTTCGGTGGAGATCTGGAGAAGATTCGTAAGGCGGGCGAGTACTTCAAGCACTGCTTCACTGCACTGGGACTGACGCGGGAAAGGGGACGGCTAGAGTACAAGTGGGCCTCAGAATTGGCCGGGAGTTCGGACTATTGGGAAAAAGTAATCCGAGTTGGCAAGTCGACTACGGCGCAAAGAGTGATGCGTGCTTTGCCCATAATGGGGCGAGAGTTGAAGACCATCGAAACAGAGGCGGCCTCACTCTTCTATCCATGCATGCAGGTCGCCGACATCTTCCAGATGCAACTAGACATCGCCTGTGCCGGGATTGACCAACGGAAGGCCCATGTTCTGGCTAGAGAGGTTGGAGAGCGATTGGGCTGGGGAAAGCCGATATGCATACACGCGCCCTTGTTGATGGGACTCGCGGGAATCAGCACGCTAGAAACCAGCAGTTATGATGAAGACCCGAAAATCAGCCAGGTTATTGCAGCTAAGATGTCAAAAAGCAAGCCGGAAAACAACATCCTAGTTCATGACCAACCTGAACAAATAACTGACAAGCTCCGACGGGCTTACTGCCCACCCAAAGTCGTAGACGGGAACCCGATCCTACAGTACTACAAGCTGCTCATTTTCCCCTTCTTCAACGAAGTTGTTATCGACAGGAGCGAGAAATATGGAGGAAACCTGGAGCTCCATGCCTATTCTGATCTAGAAGAAGCTTATCGAGACGGAAAGATACATCCCCAGGACTTGAAGAGCAACATGGCTAAGCTGCTGGCCGAGAGACTTCGCCCCGTCAGGGAATACTTCCGGAAGCACGCCGCCCCGTTAGAGGAAATGCGTAAGATTGAACCGTCAACCCAGGAAAAAACTTCGAAGTATGACTCCGCCTAGATCAAGACCTAGGCGCGGACCTCGACGAGGAATGTACGCCCGGAAGCTCGAGGAGGCGGAGCGATTGTTTGGGGACCTACGCGAAATGTCTGACAAGGGAATACCCATCATTGTTGAAGGGAGAGAGGACGAGAAAGCACTCCGTAGCCTAAACGTAAACGGAACGATCCACTGTCTCAAGGCTCGTGGAGAGTCGAGGTTCAGCTTCGTTGACAAACTCACCGGTACGGAAGATGTCATTCTATTGACTGATTTTGACCGAGAAGGAAAAGAGTTGCGACTGTGGCTGTATGACGAGTTGACCAGACGCAGGATAAGGACGGATGACAAGCTATGGAGACGAATTCGAGCTTTGGCCAAGGCAGAGGTACATGCGGTCGAGGAGTTGCCTAGCTTCTTGAGGACGGTCAAGACTAGGGCCTTAGCTTTCGGCTAATCGTCCCGGATCTACAAGTGTTCAACCTTCGCTATACTACATGATTTGCACAAGGTGATAACCCATCCACCAACTGCATATCGGTGGCTGACATTGCGCTCCGTTGCCTCTTTATACGTCGAGCGCCAGATGACTTGATCGAGACCTAAGATCAGGGCAAAAATCCCGACTTCAAGCATCTTGTGAGACAGGGGTTTTCGCCTTGGAAGGATCATCCTGTTTTGACATGAAAATGTCATACTCGACCACATCCAAACTGCAAAGCAATAAATCGGTTGCGCCTGCACGTAGGTAACTTCTGCGGCTCTCGCTTTGAGGCGTAGCAGGCTAGAGATCATTAGAGGAATCCTTGAGACTGCGCGCCGCGGTGCTACCAAGACGCAGATAGTCTACAAGTCAAACCTGAACTTCAAATTGGCAGACGAATGCCTGGCACGATTACTGAAAGCTGGCTACATAACCGTCCACCAAGGGAATGATGGTAGAGCCCAGTTCTCGACAACCGAAAAAGGAATGAGCTTTCTCATTGAACTGACAAGGCTTGCTAAAGCTGTTGACGAGATCATGAACTTGGAAGAAGAGGACAAACCTGTTGAACCGGTCTCGAAACTCGGAAAAAGTTACTAGATCAGAAGCTCGGACCTACTTCGGTTTTTCGATCTTTCTAGATGCTTGTACTAATGCCTTACTTCGTTCGCGACGTTTCCGGACAGACTACATCATGTTGAGATATTGAATCTATCGTCATGGTAAACGAAGCATTAGCGGTCTCTAGTGGCGGATAGTGCTACTTGCTGGGCTTGGCTTTGAAGTTCTTTCCAGCTCGGCCGTTGAAGTAGTCGCGTAGCATCTGCTCGAAGAAGATCGAGAGACCACCGACACGGCCATGGTAGACTTTTTGCACTTCGTCGCGCACTAGGTTTTCCGCTTGGTCGCTGAGCGATATCATCAGTTTGCCCAAGCTAATCTTGTATAGCTGGAATTAGCCGTAATGTGTTCATTCTTATTGACAAGAATACCGATACTTTGAACGCAGAAACAGTGCCGGTTTGATTAATTGTTGACGTCAATCTCAGATAATTGCCGTGTTCAGTTTAACTTTCTACATCAGAATTCCACGAACGCTGGTATATTCCATTATATACACTGCTTAACGGCTATGATCACGTTAGCTAAACGCACACTCACGCCCCAACAAAGGGAGTAATCTACTCTTCCTGTTCCACGATGGTAAATTGTGTGGTCGCTAGTGTGGATTGTCTACACTTAATCTGACTGGACGATTTCGTTTATAGTTACGGGACGCCTATCCGATCCGATTGAGTGTCAGAATAAGCCTACAGGGTGCTGGTCTAGACTCATCTTCTGACCATAGGGTTGACTAAGACTTTGAAGCAAGACTCCGATGCGCCGGGGAGTCATGAGCAGCCACTCTACCGGAAGATCAACATACCGATCTTTCTCGCTGGAGTCATCGCCGGAATACTGGCAATAAGCATGGATCCCTGGTGGACATTGCAGGGCGAAGGTTCTAGCCAGATCATAACCTTGCGAGTCTCACCATTCTATATGGAGACCTACGCCACAGGGCTCGGAGTAACGACACCTGCGGCCGTCGCAATCGGGGTTCTAACTCGGACCCTAGTTGGGGTCGCCTCGCTGCTGCTGATTATCTCATCCATCAAGCCAACTGTTTGGTGGAGAAATCTCGCCCAGTGGTTCAACATTACAGCTGCGGTACAGATGTTTCTGAGTCTTGCCATATTGATCAATACGGCTCGACAGGAAATATTGGCTGAGTATGGAATCTCACTACCGTTGTATGGTCGGGTACGTTTCCCGGCCAACGTTCTTGGATTGGACTTACGATTCTATCCATCGCCCGTCGTAACGGCCGGTTTCAGTGGATTGTTCTATGCAGGAGTATTTTGCCTTGGCTTGGTCACTATGGAGCGCCTGATGAGTTTGAGATCGATCGAAGAATTATTCAGGATTGGTGACATTCGTGAGTTGGATCTCTTGCCACCGTACAAGAGAGTATGGATGTCTTCTGGCGATAAGGGATTGAATCCGTTGTCAGAAGATCCAGAGAGAGTATCAGACGAACAGTTGATGGTCTCGTTCGGCAATATTTTCCGAACCGTTGAGCCCGGAGGGATAGTGAGAATATTGTTGCCGGCTTGGGCTGGCTGGGTTGGCGACCGGATACGGGGCTTGATCAAGTCCGTGGGGTTCAATCTGGAGACGACTACTGTTGTACATGAGCAGGGACAAGACGAGATTGAGCTTCGACTCAAGAAACCTGTTGAATCGATTAAGCCGGTGAGACGGGAGCCGGAAACAGTCGTTGGCTCCGTCGAACGGTCTGATGAAGTCTCAGACCGTGAGTCACTGATTGGGGGGTTGGAGGTCAATGTTGCGGAGGCGATTGTCGAGGAGGCGCCGCCTATTCAGGTTCAATCCTCAATGGTCGACTTGAAGAGTCAGGTCTGGTCTCATTCCAGGCAGGTCAACAAGAGGGAGAATGCAATGGTTCGGTCTGCTGCGAAAGTGATTGTGAATCACGGTTCTCCAATTGAATATCGCGAGTTATTGAGCGGAGTCTACAGGGACTTGCTGGAGTTCAGCACTGGCGACTTCGGCTCTATCCGGGAGATCGAGACGGCCTTGTTGCGACACGTTGGACAGGAGCTGGTGTTGATCGTTGAAGAATCACAGGGTGGCGTTTTGCGGAAGTGGTGGATCGGGGATGAACCCGTTGCCGATAGTCCGGCTCCTCAATGGGAGAAGTTGGAGCGGATGAAGACAATCGCAAAATTGGCGGAAGCTCGTATGAAAGGGTTGCGAGAGAGATTGCATGGGGATAGGAAATCCCGCTACAAGAAGCGGCGCGCTTACGATGATGAATAGCTCCCCTTGTTCTCTATAGAATAATATCTTGTCAACTCGGGATTACTGTGGCCAGTCCACGCGAGTAACATGTGGCTTATCGATCTCTTCTCATCGCAACGAGGGAATAGAGGATTGCAGAAAAATGGAAAGCCTCAAAGCAAAGCTTCTACGTGTGCCAAGTAAGAAAGTGCCAGCACTAGCACTAGTGGTCGTAGCCCTTGCCGGGATGATCATGGGGGTCATAGCTGCCAACACGATAACTACAAGTAACCTGTTTACCGGTGAGATCGGAACCTATCACAATAACACTGGGACCATGACGGTCACTGATAACGGACTCGCAGTCGTGGCTAACACCGCTGGTGCGAGTCTTGCCTCGGCAACCTTTGGAGCCTCGGGCACGAATCTGAATCGCAACAATGCTCTTACGGCTGGGAACTGGATGGAACAAGTAGTTTTCACCGGAATTGCGAGCGACTCGGCAACTCACACAGCCACTGTGACTGTGAGAAATGGAACAGGCCCAGCGGGAACTGCCTTGGTCACTCAAACCCTGACACTTGTTGGCGGTGGGGGTAGCAACACTGGGACGGTTACTCTGTACTTGGACCTTAGTTCGAACTCTATCGCATCTCCAGTCACGGTTTACGTTAGCGTGACTTAGATACGAAAGCGGAATATCGGCGCAAACCCAGATCTCCTCTGATTCCCCCCCGGTTTTTTTTGAGCCTTTTTGTGCGCGGAGTTTTTTCATCGAATCCTTTCAAGACCTTACTTAGGCTTGCGAGCCATGGTTACAAAAGTGACAAGCCTGTTCCTCCTGGGTAACCGTTGGCCTTGCAGGGTTCATGAAGCAACTCGTGAGTCTCTTGTTGCTCTCGGCATTGATCGTAACCGTCGCTGCTGCTCCATCCATCGTGACTAGTCCAGTGTTCCAGGCTGAGGTCGGTCAGTACCGGAACACTGCACAGGGTGGCTTGGAGGTCAGAGACAATGGTAATAGTCCAGCTGGCTCGAACGCGACCGCTGCGGGGACTACCGCGGCTTGCGGAGATAATATTCTCATTTCCACGCTTGGTGGGGCCGCGAACACGGTCATTACTTCTGGCGACTTGGTTTATTCGGTGAAGGTGCTTGCGAGGTCAAGTCCCTTGCCGCCTAGTAACACGTGCTTCACGGTAACTCTCAGCTACAATGGGACTCCTTTGATGCCTCTTTATGTCAAGACGTCCACGCCATCGGCTGGAGACTTTGCCATTTGTGAGTGGGATCTCGGGATTACTTCTTTGCCACCGTTGTATACGCTCAAGATCTCTGTTCAATGATAGCGATCGCTGAAGCTTTGAGTGCTGTTCACGCGTTGCCAGAATAAAGATTTCCTCCGGTGGATTTGGATATACTAGGGTTACGTGGGCGACCCGATCAAGACTTTTCCGCGGGCTTACTGGTACTGCAAAACCGTTGTTTCATATCCCGGTTCAGCAGTTACAGGGGCTAAGATGAAACATCAGAGAATAATCCTGGCTTTACTTTTACTGCTTGTCGCCTCTTCA
>VBBH01000111.1 GCA_005888695.1 Candidatus Bathyarchaeota archaeon | reverse complement strand
ACTCGCTAATACACGGAAGCCTTGAGGCACTTTTACAACTTCGTCATTGTGAGACTCCCAAGCAGTGAATGAGGGACCAGTCCCCCGAAGAATACTATCTTCTTCTGCAACTGAGATTTTCACTGGACCAAACTCTGGTTTTGGAGCAGCACCTGTTTCTCCACCATATACGGTCGCCATGAGTTGGTGAGTGACGCAGATGCAGAGAAGTGGGAGTTCTACCTCCTTGATCAATTGAGCAGCACTGGAAAGCTCCGGGGTCAGATCAGCGACGCTGCGGACTCTTTGCGGACCGCCGCCCATCACTAATGCATCTGCCTTGAGGGCTTTCAACTCTGCAACGCTCGTCCCTGCAGGCAATAGCTTGGACTCGGCTCCGAGGTCTTGCAGTGCTCTTGCAATGAGGTGATTGTATTGGCCTTTCGTGTAGACTACTGGAACGACGGTCATTCCTATTCGAACTCTATCGTCGCTGGTGGTTTGGGAGTTATGTCATAGTAAACTCGCCCGATCCGTTCCGAAGATTTCAGCACTTCTTCGGCGGTATCTTTCAATGTCTTCCAAGATATCGGCGTAACGCTGGCAGTCATATAGTCCCTAGTTGAAACCGCGCGGATCATGATCGAGTATTGTCCCTCGCCCCGCCGATCTTTTACCAAGACCGCGACTCTGGTTATGTCCTTGAAACTCACGACGATCGAGGATTGCAAGATGTTTAGTTTGTCATGGAGCCAGCCGAAGGCCTCACGGGTTTCATTGCGGAGGGATATGCTGGCGAGCCGGCCATAGGCTCTTTCGTCTCCCTTGACCCCAGTGACTCTGTCCAGGAAAGCCTCTGCCCGGACCTCATCTTCGGGAAGATCTAGTGCATCTGCGGCGACTTTTCGAAGGGCCTTCGGTGATGGTTCGTCTGCAAACTTGTTTTCGATAATCGCGGCGAAGTATTGGTTCGAACCGACTGCACCGAGTCTGTCTTCGACGATCGAGGTCGCTCTCTTGAGTGTTTCAAGCTTGGACTTCTTCACCTCTCCGATACATCTCACGAGTAGTCCGGGACCAGGGAATGGCTGTCGCTCTGAGAACTCGTTCGGAACCGCGAGGTATTTGGCGAGGCTTCTGACCTGGTCCTTGTAGAGCTCTGAGAGAGGTTCTAGGAGTTTGAAGCCGTATCTTGCACGAGGATTGATCCCCACCTGCTCCAAGACGTTGTGCTGCGTCTTAATGCCTCCCTGGGTCTCGATCCAATCTGGAGCGATCGTACCCTGGACTAGGTACTCGCATCCAAACTTGTCGGACTCCTCCTTCAAGACCTGATAGAATGTCTCGCGGAACTTCTTCCTCTTCTCTTCCGCCAGGGACTCGTCCGCGACTGCCTTGAGGAATCGTCCAGCGGACCGGACAATTCGAATCTTCAACTCTAATGGAGGGCTTGCGAGCTTGTCCCTCACTTTCTCAGGTTCGTCTTCACGCATGAATCCAGTGTCGATTAGGACTGGAATGACGCGTTCGCCGAGTGCTTGACGGGCTAATAATGCGGATATGGTGCTGTCGACGCCCCCGGAGATTGCTGCTAGGGCTTTCTTGCCGTCTGATAATTCACGAAGACGGCTGGTCTGAGCCTGCAGAAAGCTTGAAGGCCGGAATCCGGTGACTTGGGCCCCCAACCATCAGCCACTTGCAATGTTATCCGGTGAGCATCATTTATGACTTATCAACATGTGGCGTATGCTACGAGGACAGAAGCTCAAACGTTGCTCGCTCACAAAGAAAACGAGCCGGAAATCATTGGCAAAGGCACCTGGCTTGACAGCGTAGCCCAGCGAATAATCGAACGCGAACGAAAGCTGGGCCGACTGGGCGAGGTCATCAGGGTCGAGAGCGGGCTGGGAGCCTCTGGTGTTCCTCACCTTGGAAACTTTGGGGATGTGGCGAGAGCGCACGGAGTCAAGATGGCCCTAGAATCTCTCGGCGTCAAGGCAGAGCTCATACTCTTCTCCGATGACAAGGACGGGCTGAGGAAGGTTCCCGCTGGCCTCCCCAAAACATTGGCAAAATACATCGGCCACCCAGTCTCGGACATTCCCGACCCGTTTGGCTGTCATCAGAGCTATGGAAGTCACATGACCAGCCTTCTCCGCGACGCTCTAGACCAGACGGGCATCGAATACACTCACGTTTCTGCGGTCGAGGCTTACGCGCAGGGATTGTTCAACCGACAGATTCACACGATACTTTCCAATTCGGAAAAAGTTGGTCGCATAATCAAGGAAGTTCTGGGACAGGAGAAGTACACTGAGGTTCTGCCGTACTTTGCCCTTTGCAAACAATGTGGACGCATCTACACCACCAAGGCTTTGGAATACGACGCGAGTCGTCACGTCGTCAAATACTCGTGCGAGGGGATGCAGCTTCGCGGCTCCTTCTTGGAAGGATGTGGATACAAGGGGGAAGTGGATGTTTACTCGGGACAAGGAAAGCTTAGCTGGAAGGTTGAATTTGCGGCCAGATGGTCGGCGCTGAAGATTGCTTACGAGCCGTACGGGAAGGATCTGATAGAGTCCGTCAAAGTCAACGACAGAATTATGGAAGAGATCCTCGGAGAGCCTGCACCATATCACACGAGGTACGAGCATTTCGTGGACAAGACTGGCAGGAGGCTTCAGAAGTCGGTGGGCAACGTGATAGCTCCACAGTTATGGCTGAAGTATGGACCTCCCCAAAGTCTACTCCTGCTGATGTTCAAACGGAGCACAGGAGCACGTCCCGTCGAGCTGAAGGATGTGCCGTCCTTCGTAGCTGAGTTGGATACCCTAGAGGACGTCTATTTTGGGAAGACGAAGGCGCCTGATTCGAAGGATGAGGCTAAACTTCGAGGCTTGTACGAGTACGTCTGGAACCGGAAACCTCCAACATCACCGGGACCCCACGTGCCCCACAATTTGATGGTCTACCTGGCCAAGGTGGCTCCGAAAGGGAAGGAAGAGTCGTTTGTTATCGAGAAGCTGTCCGGGTATGGATACAAGGTCGATCAATCAGATCCTAGATTCAAACAGAGACTGCAAGAGGCGGAGAATTGGGCCAAAGACATGGAAACGACCGCGACACCTGAACTCAATATCCGACTCGACGGTCCTGAAAGAGACGCTGTGCTCGACTTCGCAACCATTGTTAGCGCAAGTAGCGACGATGAGAACTATATCCAGAACGTGATTTTCACAACAGCGAGGAAGCACGGGCTGGAGCCAGGCAAATTGTTCAAGACCCTGTACCGCATACTTATCGGATCCGAATCGGGCCCGAGACTGGGACCCTACGTGGTTGCCATGGGTCGCGAGAATGTGGCCGCCACCCTTGTCCGCGCATCCAAAAGAGTAGGCGACCAATAGCATGATGAACCCGGCCAGTGAACTATTGATCATTCCCTTCCGCCAAGAAGATCTCGCCTCAGTATTCGAACTGGAGCAGTTATCTTTCACTGACCCGTACCCATGGTGGCTGCTCGCGGAACTTGCGCGAAAGAATCCTACCACGTTTCTGGTTGCCAAATTGAAGGATCGGGTGGTTGGCTATGCTATCATCGACGGTTCGGAAGATTATTACCACCTTGTATCAATCGCTGTACACCCTGACTTTCGAAGAGCTGGAGTGGCAACGGGCCTGCTGCAGGCGCTTGAGGAGCGTCTGACTGATGGAGGAACTGTCCGGCTTGAAGTGCGGGAATCAAACGATGCTGCGATAAAGTTCTATTCGAAGCATGGATTCGAGAAGAGAGATATCGTGCCGGGCTACTACGCGGACGGCGAAAGCGCGATCACGATGGAAAAGGAGGCGAGAAATGAGTGACGAATATCAGAGTACTAGTTGCTTCTAGGAAGCGCGAGCTTAGATTCACGATATTCGCACTCGCCACAATCGGCCAATTCTTCCTGGCCATGGTTACAAGTTCGATTCCGGTTCCTGCTGATGAGGCTCGAGACATAGTCAAACAGATACCGACGTCGATC
>VBBH01000110.1 GCA_005888695.1 Candidatus Bathyarchaeota archaeon | reverse complement strand
TCTTGCCTAAAGGTCGAGGATCTAGGAAGTTCCCATGGGACTCCCGAAGAATGTCAGCGACTGTGGCTTCTTCCCCTTTCTCTATTTTCCTGATCGAGATTCCTGACATCAGGCAGGTTTCACTATCTTCCGCAGAGTATTCGTTGCCTCGGTCAATGCTAGGTCCGCTTTTCCGTAATCCTTGACGTTTGAAGCCTCTACGAGAACTTGTATTCTCTTTGTCGACTCCTTAAGGCTGAATTTCAGGCCGGGCAGCTTCTCTTTGACAGCTTCTACTGCATCGGGTCTGAAGCTAGCCTTTGGTAGAGAGATTCTTTTCGTGGTCCGGAGAAACTTGTAGGTGATTGAAATCAATCTCTCCGCCGTATCCTTGTCTTCCTCTGATTTGATTGGAAGTCTTACCCAACCATACCCGCCATATTCTGGATGAGGAATTACTCCGGGCACATCTCTCACAACCTCGTTTACATTACCCCATACGAAAGTCTCGAGGAAGAAATAATCCTTGGAAGGATGGAAATGGCAGAAGAACCTCTTTCTGAAGAAGAAAGCTTCTCCACCGAACCGCCTACCCGTGGTTACGCCGGACAGCCCCAGCAATTGGCTCCTAATCTTGGATTGGAAGGCCTGAGTTGCACTCAACTTACTCCAATCCATTAGGACATGTGAAGTATTTGGAGGTAGCTAGTCGGGCGTTTAGGCTTTGGTAAACTCGGGCGTCCGCCCCCGACACCATGGCTAGTACGAGACCAGGGGTCTAACAGAAAGGAGTCAAAAACGCCTGACTGCACACGGGCATCACCCTTTGCAATCGTCGGATCTATTCTTTCCGATTGCTGCTTGCTTGTAGGCCATTATCGACAGAACTCTCGGATATGCGAGGCCAACGCGACCAATGCTCTCACCGTATCGTTTCCACAAGGAACCAAAGTCGATAACCTTCCCGAACGGTTTGGCATCTACAATGTCCAACAATTCGACCTTGGCTTCTTTCTCGTCCAAATGGATTTTCGGGTCGTACTCCTCTTCTAGTAAACCAGTCATGCCTCTTTCGCGGAGAAGGTTGAGCACGACGCTCTTGCTTGGAAGACCTGCATGGAATTCTTTCGATTGAATAGTCCAGTAGAGTTTCTGCGCCTCAGTACGGGCACATTCTGGAAACATGTTGTCAGCAAACAGAAGCCTTCCACCATCCTTGAGGAGCCGACAAGATTCCTGAACTACCATCTGTAGAGCATCATTGCCACCAATCATGTGAATGTCTTCCAACGCCAAGAAAGAAACGACCGCATCGAAAGAGCTGTCTCGAAAGGGGCATGCTCTTCCATCTCCTACAATCCAAGAAATTCTCTCATTCAACCCGCCGGCTCTGGCTCCTCTCACGGAGTCTTCAAGCTGTTCACCGGCTAGAACATCCAGGGCAGTAATTCTAGACTTGGTTCGCGATGCGAGTTCATAGGTCAGAAAGCCGTGGCCCGAGCCCATGTCAAGAACGTCCGTGCTTCGTTGCAGATGCATTTGATCAACCAACCATCTTCGAGCCTCTCCAAAGACAACATATCGTTGTGTTACACCTTCCTTCCCAATTGGAGTGGAATCAAACCATCTTTTTCGAGCTATTGATATTGCACGTGTGATTCCTTGTCCTGTTTCATGACGTGCCAAGGCTTCGACCCGTCAAGCGCTTCTCCAAGTAAGTAGCCCTCGATGATCCCGTCATGGGAGTAAGCTCAAGACTTCTTTCAAGGACTTTATTCGTGCGTCGGCGACGACATCCGAGTCACCTTCTCCTAGAGCTCGTGTCAGGGCGAAAAGCGACGCAGATCGTTCATTGAAACCTGAGGGAACAATATAGTCGAACAATACGGCATTCATGCCTGCTTGTTTCGCTCCGCGAACATCTGTTTGAGGATTGTCGCCAACGTGGAGGATTTCGTTGATTGGAAGTCCCAATTCTTTGGCTGCTGCGACGAATATTCTTCTGTCAGGTTTCCCGTGACCAACTTCATCCGAGAAGAGGGTTGAGTCGAAATAATCGAGAATTCCGGAGCTGGTAAGCAGTTGACGCATGATTCGCCCTGGACCACGACCCGTGTTGCAAATCAGACCTATCTTGTAACCTCTGGTTCGCAGTTCCAGAAGCACTGGACCCGTGTCAACATTGACTGCAGGCGGAGTCACCAAGCCAGGGGAGACATAGGCCTCTTCGAGTTCCTTCATCGCTTCTCGCGGAACCGCGTACTTCTTCTTCGTCGCAGATTCGACGATGTAACGAATCTGCCCTTGAGTTGGGACTTGTTCGCCTGTTCTCCAAATGTTCACGAGCCAAGTCGAGCTTTCATCGAGCCCCCTGGTAAGGTCGTCAAACGGGACATCGATTTCATATTTCCTGAGAACATCCTGGAGCCCCTTGCACCTTAGCATATCACGGTGTCGGTCGAGTTCCGGAATATCGAGGAATAATGTTTCCCATAGATCGAAAGTGACCCCCGACAGTCCTGAACTCGGCAATGTGTCCAGTAATGCTACGAGAGGGAGGTAATAGTTGTGCCTTGTCCAAGGATTTATCGGACAACCGATACCGGATGTTTTCAGTCTGATTTGGCGGTTCCAGATGTACTTCTTGCAGCCATTGCCGGGTTCGTAGCCGCCATTCTAATGACTCTTTTCGAGTTCCCGTTTTGGAGGCGATGGGGGCTAGATGGCGTTGCTGAATGGCAAATGAACTCGGTAATTGTCTCCAAGATTGTTAAAAGATCGAGCCGCGAACAACAATTGCCCATTTCGTGGGCAATCAGCAGTCACTTGTTTCACGGAACTGTTGCCGGCATAGTATTCGGCCTCTTTCTTCCAATCGTTCGCCTACTACTACCCGCTACTATCGTGATTCTATTGTCGGCTGTCCTGTACAGTATTATTCTTTGGCTCATTTTCTCGATCATGCTCCGAGCGACCTTTGAAGCGGCAGGAAACATGCGAATCTCAAATCGTGCCGCGCTAATAGCTCTCTTTTCTCACTGCGTATATGGCTTCTTCCTGGGACTCGCTATCTTGTCAATATGAATGATGAGCGAATATGGATGTCTATCTTCTTGATGGGACGTACGAACTCTTTCGCCATTTCTACGCGGTTCCTTCTCACGTGAATGACGCGGGCGAAGAAGTCGCAGCAACTCGTGGAGTCCTTGCAAGCGTCATCGGAATGCTCGAATCTGGCATCACACACATCGGCGTCGCCACAGATCACGTGATTGAATCTTTTCGCAATGACATGTGGCCTGGCTACAAGACTGGCGAAGGAGTAGACCCTCGGCTTCTTGCACAGTTCATCCCACTTGAACAAGCACTGGAATCGATGGGAATCGCGACATGGCCCATGGTGGAGTTGGAGGCTGACGACGCAATCGCCGCGGCCGCGGTATCGCTGGCGAAATTGTCCGATGTCGACCGCGTCATCATTTGCTCACCGGACAAAGATTTTGCTCAATGCATTCGAGGCGATAAGATCGTCCAGCTGAACCGTCGAACTGGACTATTCCGGAACGAGGCTGGTGTACAAGCTCGCTTTGGTATTCCCCCAAGCTCCATTCCTGATTACCTTGCCCTCGTAGGGGACACAGCTGATGGCTATGCAGGGCTGGACGGCTGGGGCGAAAAGGCGTCCGCAACCGTATTGGGAGAATACGGTCACTTAGAGAAGATTCCTCCACGCACCGAAAACTGGAAGGTACAAGTGCGCCGGGCGGACTTGTTAGCCTCTACTCTCCGAGAGAACTTCAAGCTAGCTCTGCTCTTCCGTGACTTGGCGACGCTCAGAACGAGAAAGCCTAAGCTCTCGTCCACTAGCAAGGTTCACTGGAAGGGCCCAAGACCGTCTTTTCCTGCGTTTTGCAAACGGCTTGATGCTCCAGAGCTAAAGAACCGTGTCGACGTTCTAGTGTCCCAGAGGGGTTGAGCTCATTGAATCTTCAGCAAAGTGAAATTGTTGTCCACTACGACGCTAATACTGCCATT
>VBBH01000109.1 GCA_005888695.1 Candidatus Bathyarchaeota archaeon | reverse complement strand
GGAGTCGTCGAGGGCCTTGCGACGGGCGGGCTGATAGAAGTCATGGGTGAGGTGAGATGTGAGGGAGACGCTGAGTTCAGAACATCCCTCAGTTGCGCAGATTTTCACGCGGAGGGAGGACGCGTCGAGATCCAGGGAGATCTTTCCTCACGGGGCGAGGTAAGAGTCGAGGATGGAGAGTTGGATGTCTCCGGATCCATACAAACTAGAGAGGTAGATGTCGACAAGCGACTAAAAGTCGGAAAGAATTTGAAGGCTGAGACTGTGGATGTTGGAGGAGTTCTCGAAGTAGGGGGCTCAATAGACGCCAGGACCGCGGACGTTGGCGGTATTTTCAAGGTAGGTGGCGATGCTAGCGTGGCTGAGATAGACGTTGGTGGGACGCTCGACGTCGAAGGCATGGTAAATAGCACTGGCCTAGATGTGGGCGGTAAAGCGACGATAGGCGGGGGAGAAGTTCGCGACACGATCGACGTGGGGGGGTTATTCCAATCCTCAAAACTGATCAAGTTCGGCAAGATCGATGTTGGAGGTTCAGCTAGACTTCTGGGTGGAGGCGAAGGCAGAGACATTGATGTGGGAGGAAAGTTCGAAAGCAATGGCGACCTACATTTCGAGACTATCGACGTGGGCGGAATATGTGAGATCCGAGGGAACGGTGAGGGAGAGAGCGTCGATATTGGAGGCATATTAGAAGTTACAGGAGGCCTCAAACTCACTAGAAATCTGGACATCGGCGGACGCGCGAGGATAGGTAACGAACTGAGACTCGAAGAATTGGATGTCGGGGGATCCATAGAAGCAGAGGTCATAATTGCTGAGGATAGTGTTGAGGTTGGAGGCCAACTCCGGACCAAAAGAGGGACCAAGGCCAAGAGAATAAAATTGGGCGATCGATCTGACGTGTCCGGACCGATGATAGGCGAAACTGTCACAATTGGTGAACGGGCCAAGGTCGAGGACGTGTACGCTGACGATGTGAAGATCGAGGAGCGAGCACAGACGGGAAACCTCTACGTCAAAAGAGCACACTTGGAAAGGCGCGTCCAAGTAACGGGTGAATTGATCTATCAGGAGACGATCGATGCAGACCCTGACATAATCTTCTCCAAGCCTCCGGTAAAGAAGGACGAATTACCCAAACCTCCGCTGTGACACTCGTAAATGGACAGGGCGTCGAAGAGATCAAAGGTCGACATATACGCGGATATATTAGAGGTTCTCAAGCGAAGAACGAATTCGAAAATCACAAGAATATCTTATGCCGTTGGGCTTCCTGTGGATAGGGCAAAAAGATTCCTTGGGGACCTATCGAGTTATGGACTTGCAAACATACAAGGTCGGGATGAGACGTTCTATTCGATAACACATCGGGGCTTGGAGTTTCTCGACTCCTATCGCAAGCTTGCAAGCTTCCTAAGCTTTCTAGATGAGAAAGCGGATCGAGATGCCGCTCAACAAGAGACCATGCCAAGAGTCAAGTAACGTAGCTTCTGTATTCCCGCTCGAATTCTCGAACGATCTCGAACTTAGGTAGTTTCCGCGACCTCACCATCGCATGATGTGTGAACTGTAATTCTGGGAATACTGCGGCTGGACCTTCAACGGCGAGCCTGGTTGCTGGATGATCTGGTCCAAGGACTTGTGCCGTAATCTGACGAGTTAGACGACGGACCTCTCCCTCGTCCACATAGCCTAATGTATGCAAGTACTCGTGCAAGAGGGTGTAGAAGACGTATGCGTTGAGGTAGCGACGATCCTTAGCGAGTTTCGTGACCTGATCAAGAAGGCTCCGGTTCATAACAATGAAGTTCGAACCCATCTGATGAAAGGCCCCGATATAATCGGGAAGATCAGCGAGCCCGAGCATCAAACCTACTCGACGTCTGCCAAGACTTGACTTGACTGATCGTTTTACAAGCACAAAGACATCTGAGAAGTCGAAGCTGTGGTCTAGCCGCTCCGATGTTTCCATCAAACTGGCTCGCTCTTACAATTGTTCAGAAATCTTCATCAACAATTTGGCTTCATCGTCTATTTAAAGACTGGATTTTTTTTCTGATGTCCAAGCGAGAATCCACACATACTGGTTTGATCATTGTAGCTTGAAGCGTGAGTGGACGAGCGGTTGGTCTTGAATAGAAAGTCTGGGGGCGTGTTCTACGATTGCCCTAAATCAAAGAAAATTGTTCTTGCTAGCCAAACTCTACGAGTTGTTCTCCGTAGTAGTAGGCTTTGAGGTTACAATATTCACACCAAGCGCCAACTCGTTCGTCACCGTTTTCGGAGTAGTAGACGTTCAACTGTAATTGTCCGCATCGAGGACATGCCTTGTTTCCAACCTTCTCCACTAGCTTGCACCGTTAGTCAACTTGTCTTCGGAGAAATACATAGTCAGGAGATCCGGGAAAAACTAAACCCGGATTTTTCAAAGGGCCAAATTTTCGACTATTTAAGCGGATTGTTACCACGGAAAATCGGGATTGGTTACAACCTCCGATTACGACTCTGAGACCGCAATGCTTCTTAGGCGAATCTGGAAAGTTGAGTCTCCTCATAATCCTCTGCGCTGGGTGCGGGAATGAGATCCCGACCGTCGACAAGGCGAAGACTAATCGCAACGGTGAGACCCTTTGCGATACTTGTGTCTGCGAAACCTTCACTGACCTCCCGTTCGCTTAAATGAAAAGTGACCGATATGGATCTAACAATCTTGTTCATGATGGGCCTCGTAGGGGGAACTGCGGTGGGTCTGGTCACGTCGAAAAGGAGTCGAGAGAGCCGCTCTCGATCTAGTGCGGGAAGGAAAAGTTCTGCCAAGCTCAGGCGCAGAGCCGATTTGGAGAGAACGAGAAGATTGGACAGGAAGCCTTCTGTCGATTCACAACTCTCATTGTTTAGAGAATCTCGAAAGACTCCAGTTCAAGGAATGCTTCCCAGCCCCAGCTCATCGATCATATCGCATTCTACCGCCTCGCAAGAAACAATCGATGTTAAAGTCACACCCAGAATCCTTGATCAGGCTGCTAACGTCCCCGCTTATTCTGCGTGCCCGTGCTGCGGATTGGAAACTTCAAACCTACTGATGTCGGAACATTTCCTCAGCAGTCCGTCCCATCGATTCGGACAAAAGGACTTGGTGGAAGAGCAAGAAGGGAAGACTGGGTTCCTAGAGCAGGAAACCTTGACGGCGGAGGAACATAGTTCGGGAGTCATGAGGAACCTATTGTCAATGCTTGCACCACCGCGGGCCTTTGGTCGGAGGCACCTGCAGCAGAATGAGAATCCGTTCTCGGAGTTGATTCAGAGGCGTATGCAAGTCGGACCTTCGAACGTTCCGAAAACCCTTACCGTCCTATTAGACAATTGACCCTAGAAGAAGCGGGCCAGTGCGTCTCAAGTCATTTGACCGGTATCTCTAGTGCTACTAAGCTGGGTTCGGGCTTTGGTACGGAGGTCTCGTTTCGCATGTACACTGATGGGTCACGTCGTCTTTTCATCATACATAGCTTCTCGACGAATTTCAACCCTTTCTCCGAGATCGGCTTCAATTCTAGGTAGCCTGCCTTTGCCGCTCCGTTAACTATCTCTTCTCCTCGTGGAGTCCTAGTCAAGATGGTTGTCCAGCCAGTCGCTGATCCGATTGCTCCTATGGCGATGTCTGCAAGCTCGGCTGAGTAGTCTATGCAAACATTGCACTCTTCTCTTGCGGAGAACGCGACGGCTTCGACAGGCTCGTCTATAACCAGTTTCTCCCCCACGTAGACTAGTAATCTGGCCTTCTTGACATTGACCTTGGTGATAGTTCGGAGATCGATTCCACGTTTCCCTTGCACATAGTCGACCATCATCTTCTGATAATCAAAGACCTTCGAGCAGAATAACCCCATGGTAAAGACGACGTTCTTTGCCAGTTTGGGCGTGGCGATCCAGTGTGTAGTCATTCTCCACATGCCCTGTAA